>DFKO01000022.1 GCA_002373855.1 Lachnospiraceae bacterium UBA3643 | reverse complement strand
TTAAATACTTTATTTTCAGCAGCCGGATTTCCGATACATCTGTATATTATCTCGGACAGATCATCTGTATAGACCATCTGGAATCTGCCGTCTGCATCCACGGGATAGAGTATCTCTCCCATCTCCCGGATCCATTTGAAATATATGCTTTCTCTCGGAGCATAATTATAGGGTCCGTATAAAAACGGCGGACGCAGTATAGTATACCTGCAGCCGTTTGATTCAAGCTCATCCTCAAGGGCTACCTTGCCCTTTACATAGAGCCCGACATCGCCCTCGATGAGCCTGTCCTCTTTGGGACCGTCCTCATCATATACCTCCCCGGTGCCATGCATGAGGACGTCGCATGTGCTGACAAAAATATATCTGTCAAAAGAGATCCCCGATAATGAGAGTACGGATATGAGTCCCTCAATATCGCCTTTCTGGTACCCGCAAAAATCAACGACGGCATCCATATGATCAGGTATGCCGCCATTTTCCTTAAGTTCACCTATACGGGTTTTTATATTATCATAATCCCTGCGGTCACTTTTTACGGATACTATCCCCGGTGATGATATGGGGACATTTCCCCTGTTAAGGAGAAATATCTCATCTCCTCTTTTTAACAGGAGCTTTGTAAATGATCTGCCCGCAAAATATGTTCCGCCAATTATAAGTATTTTCATATATTACTAAATCTGCTTCCTTGAATTAGGTCTGTTTTCCATCTGTTTCTGAGTCAGGTATGCCTCAAGGTTTGGCATCCTCCGATCGAGGACTCCTCCGTATATAGCCATGCCGTTCATCTCGTTTTTTCTGATTGGTCTGCCACCCAGCTCGAAAAATGTCTGATTTCTCTGATCCAGATATTCTATGGTCAGTTTCTTATGAAACTCTATCTCCAGGTCCTTTGGTACAGCCAGTGAGAAACCGTTTGCTGACAGGTCCTTCAGATTGAGGTTCATAGGTTCGGAGCCGATACCGTTTACCTTGACCTGGGCTGCGATACCTACCCTGAAACAGCTCCGCCTGTTTAACCTTACTCCCGGCAGCTTTGATGTGATGACATTGCACTCTTTTTCATGATACATCTTGTTATCGATCCTGACCTTCTGCCAGTATATGGGGACCTCTCCGTCCTGACGGATGACCAGCATCTCTACTTCGTAATGACCCTGCAAATTTACCACAACACCATCTACCATAAGGGGCTCGACCACCAGCGAATTGTCCACTATGGTCTCTATTTTTGTAAAAATCTGCATCTTGCCTCTCTCATTTGAGATAGTCAGCGATATTTGATTTCCCGGTTCAAGATCATCGAATGTCATTTGTTTTCTCCCTCTTACTTTTTACAGATTATAACGCAGACATTATGAGCAGCATATTGCCTGTTACGGGGACATCTTTTATCCCGCAGGGTATGATGAAGCTGTCTCCCTTTTTCACATTTTTACCGTCTGCCGTGCCCTCTCCCTCTGCTACTGTGCATATGAGGAAAGGCTCATCATGTGACAGGTCTGCTTCTTTTGTAATATGCATCTTCCAGACTTTATAGCAGTCATTTGATTCAAGGAGCTGCTTTTCATCATGAACGTCTGTCGTATGAATTATATCACATTCCCTGTACTTTCCCGGAGTTTTTATTACATCGAGGCTCTGCTTTAAATGCAGTTCTCTCTTTTTGCCGTCTGTCACTCTGTCAAAATCATATACCCTGTATGTGATATCACTGGACTGCTGGGATTCAAGTATGACAAATCCGCCTTTAATGGAATGAAGCGTACCGGGGTCGATCTGAATGAAATCCCCTTTTCTCACAGGTACTTCATTGCAGAGTTCACTCCATCTGCCGTTATTTATCATATCCTCCAGTTCTTCATGATCTTTTGCATTATTGCCGATGATGAGTGATGCTTTGTCAGGGCACTCAAGGATATACCAGCACTCTTTCTTGCCCAGGGAATTTTCATACTTCTGTGCATAATCATTGTCCGGATGTACCTGGATAGAGAGATCATCCTTTGCATCTATTATCTTTGTGAGCAGAGGAAACTCCGGATAATCTGCATGTCCAAAGAGCTCCGGTACTTTTTTCCATAAATCGGACAGTGTCCTGCCGTCATATTCTCCTCCGTCTATGATACAGTCGGCATCACGATATGCGGATACTCCCCATGATTCACTTCCCCAGATTTTTTCTTTTATTATAGGCTTTAAAAACAAAATCTTACTTTTCACGTATTATGTTTCCTTTATCTTGAACCTATTACGGACAGCAGATAAAACTCCGATCTGTCATCATCGTGTGCCTCTGTGATCGTAATCTTCAGTTCATGTTCTTTATTTTCTCCATGGACGAGGATATTGTCTATACGCAGATTATCTCCCCAGTCCTCATTAAAATTGGCATCAAGTGTGACAGATGATTTTTCGTCACCGTCAATCACTGCCTTTGCAACCGGTGCAGGTTTATTTGGCGTCTGCTTATACTGGACTGCCACACCCGTTCCCTTTATCTTAAAGGTTATGGAAGCATTCTTTTCTTTAGCAGTCCATCCTCCCTTAAAATTATCGGTGAAGTATTCCTTTTCCCTCTCATCTTTTGTAAAGCCGTCAGATACGGCATCGATGTCTTTACACTGATATCTCTCTGATATTTCGTATTCATTTTTCGTGAGAGGTTCCTTTACTTCCTCAAAGGAGTATTCCTCTATCACCCTGTCATTATCGATCTCATTCAGATAATACGTGATGACATCGGCCAGTATCCTGTGACCTCTGTCATTGGGATGGAGATAATCCGTTGTCACATCAAGAGCTTTTACATCCCCGCGCTTTACCATCTCGTACATAGTTTTTATGATACTGCAGCAGGGCAGCTCATAATATCTGCCTATCTCTATATGCTTTGAAAACGCACTGGCACCGTCATCGTATTTTATATTATGGATCAGCATGATGGCGGGTTTTGACTCATGATAATACACATGTCTGATGAGTCCCTCATACGTCTCTTTGAAAAAATCGGTATTTTCATCATTTACGGTAAATTCTATAAAGACCATATCGGGCTTTTTTGAAAATACATCTCTGTCCACTCTGGCTACGCCAAACTGGCTGGTGGTTCCGCCGATACCTACATTTATATATGTCACTTTGCTCTTTGGATATTTCTCCTCAAACCATTTATATGTCAGGTACGCGTAGCATTTTTCATGTACGGATGCATTGCATCCCTGGGTAATGGAGCCTCCGAGAAAAGCTATATTTACAGGCTCTCCGTTTGATGCCTTGTCCATCACCTTTTTTATTCTGCCCCAGTTACCCCGATTTACCATTCCGTCTTTTGCTATAAGTTTGGGTTCCATTTTTACCTCCTACCCCTTATCGATGACCTTGTCAACAGGTCCGTCATCTTTTTCCATTCCTATCTCTACAGGCGCTTTACCGTATATATCCTGATCGTACTCGCCTGTCTTGTCTCTGTATTTATCTGCTTTTCCGTGACCCACGTCTTTTTTCTTCCACGGATTTTTTATCTTTCTCTTTTTGACTTTAACGGTCTTTATCTCTGTTTTTATCTCCGGTTCCGGAGTCTTTACAGTCACTGCTTTATTAAGCTCACTGTCATCCTCTTCCTCCGTGTCCTTATCTCCTGCCATCATGCCTATAGCCTTCTTTACGGGAAAGCTCATAAGATACCAGTAAAATCCCGGCATGACAAATACAGTCCATGGCATGGCATATACAGCATATACACATACCAGGAATATGATGAGGGCCAGAATCGACATCGGTATATATCTGAATGTCAGATAAAAGCTGAGTTTAAACAGCGTAAATCTGCTCTCATCAAATCTTGATGTAAGGGGATAAAGATACGATACGACAATTATATACAGGGCAAGCACTATATACAGGATAAATGAGAGTGTCCTTGAAAAATCTGTTCCGTATCCGTAAAGGTAAATGATATCAAAACCGAGCCAGGCGATAAAAAATATACCTATGATCTTTAATACTATGGTTGTTTTTATATTCTCTTTAAATATCTGGAAAAACAGGTTCGTCACTCCACTGTTTTTTCCTCTGGCCACAGTGATGATACACTGGTAGGCTGCGCATGAAGAAGCTCCCATGGTAACAATGGGCAGACTACAGAGTACCCACAAAAGTCCTGTCCATATGATATCCCACAATTTATTCATAAACCGGGCAAACATTGTGTCCGGACCAAATAAGCTGTTAAATTTCTCCATTGCATCCTCTGATATTTTTATCAAAAACCCGCACCCGAAATTTGGGTGCGGGCTTGATAAATCATATATTCTTTTTATTCAAGAATTAGTTTCCGAATGTAGCATCAAGTGCATCCTGGAATGAATTCTTGTATGTCTCCTGCCACTGAGCAGGTGTAGTAGTACCATCGATAAGTGTCTCAAGCTCAAACTCTACACCGAGTGAGTCGTAAAGCTCCATACCGGGTCTTGCAAGGCAGTCAAGCTGAAGATTCCAGTTGGATTCCTTGATCTCTTCCTTGTTAGCTGTCTCGTTGTACCACCATGTAGCTGTAGCGGGATCATCTCTGAATGATGTATCACCGTCAAACCAGTTATAGAGGTCATACAGGAAGTAGTAAACTCTGAGGGGCTCTTCAACACCTGCAGGGATTACAAAGAAGTTACCGCCTGATGCATTTACAGCAGGGTTTGTATCCTTGTTTCCTGAAGGTCCTACAGGCCAGTGTACATATACTGTATCCCATGCGAGGTTGCCCTGGCCACCGTTATCCATAGGATAGTTGCCGTTAGCATTCTGGATCCATACTGCGATGGGGAAGAATCCGATAGTACCGTCGTTGTACTGGTTTCTCATGGAATCTGCTGCATTACCACCGTTGTAGTAGTAGTCATAAGGATATGCATGTGCAGGAGAGTAAAGATCCTGGAACATCTGGAGAACTTCTCCTGTTGCAGCTGATGTCAGAGTCTCTGTCTGGCCGCCTGCGATTGCAGTACCGTTAGACATGAGGAGCTCGTTAAGTGTATCATTTGCAAATCCGCAGTATCCGTACTGATCGATCTGGCCGTCACCGTCTGTATCCTGTGTCAGGATCTCGCAGTACTCAAGGAACTTATCCCATGTCCACTCGCCTCTGTCCCAGAGATCTCTGGGATCCTCAAGGTTGTTTTCCTCGAGCATCTGGAGGTTGAATCCGAGAGGATATGTATTTGAGAGACCACCCTGTACCTTAAGGATGCAGGCCTTGTCATCACCAAGATCAAGATATGAGAATACTGTCTGGTTTGTGAAGAGGTCATCATCTGCAGGCACGATAGTCTTAAGGTCTACGAGGAGACCGTTTGCCTGTGCGGGAATTGCCATACCTGCGTCAACCATGTAAATATCACAGTCGGGAGCACCTGCAAGTACGGATGTATTAAGTGACTCCTTTGTTCCGTCATATGTAAGGTTAACCCAAGTAAAGTCGATGTTCATGTTTTCTTTGATAGAAGCAACCTTGTCAAACTTTGCAAGTGCAACTCTCTGGTTTACTTCCTTCTCGGCATGCTTTGCATCATCATCGTCATCAGAGAACTGAGCACCTGTCCAGTCTGCTGAATCTTCAAGGACATCGCCTGTTGCGTAATACTGTCTCCACCATGAACCAATCACGATATCTCTTGCAGTAGTGGAAATAGTTGTATCGCCTGTTGCAGCTGCGCCTGCAGCGCCACCGTTACCTGCGCCGCATGCTGTCATGGCAAACATGGTTGCTGCTGTAATACCTAATGCCAAAAACTTCTTAATGTTTTTCATTAGTCTTATTTTCCTCCTTTAATCTTTTATATTACTCGGGCTGATAAGCTGACTGACCGATAGATACTGAGTAAACTTCCCATGCTGATGATGCCTCAGCCTGGATCCTTGCTCCCCAGCGTGCGATATCAGAGCTTCCGAGTACATCTGCTATTGTCTCAAATGTGATCTGGCAAACGCTTCCGTCGTAAGCTGCATATCCCTGTCCGCTGCCATCAGCATCGCCTACACCGACTCTCATCCAGCCTGCCTCTGAATCAGGGAATACAAGCCATATCTCGCCTGTCTCTGATGTGTAGCTGATTGAGATAACAGATCCGGGTACGAGAGCTGCTGCAATATCCTCTTCTGTGATATCGGCAACAACATCTGCCTGAGCCCAACCGTCTCCCTTTGCGCCTGCATCAAATGTGATAAGGTTTCTGATAGGTACGAGCTCTGATGCCATACCTACGGTTACCGAATATACCTCGAATGCGCCGTCTGACTCAACAAAGATTGTTGTATCCCATTTTGATGAATCATCACCGCAGATCTCTGCGATCATGTCATATGTTACATAAGCTACGCTTCCGTCTGAGATAGCATCGGTTCCGCCTGATCCGTCTGCATTACCTACACCGACTCTGTTCCAGCCCTCTCCTGAGAGACCGATCCAGATATCATCTGTATCTGCTGAGTACTCAACCTTTACGATAGATCCGGGAGTTTTAAGCAACTCAATTGCCTCGTCTGAAAGGACTACATCGTATCCGATCTGAGCCCATCCGTCTGCACTGCCTTCAAGACCGATATCAATACCGCCTGTAACTGTGTAGTTAGGTGCCTGCTGTCCGATCTTAACTGAGTAAACTTCGAATGCACCATCTGACTCGATGAAGATCTGGCCCCACTTAGATGAATCATCGCCGCATACTGATACGATATCCTCGTATGTGATCTGAGCGATCGTCCTAGAATTGTTGTAGTAAGAGTAACCCTGACCTGAACCGTCGCAGTCACCTACGCCGACTCTGAGCCATGAATCTCCTGAGAGACCCATCCACATATTGCCTGTCTCTGATGAGTACTCGATCTCAACGACAGATCCGGGTGTAGAGAGAGCTGCCATCTCCTCCTCTGTAAGATCCTGGTATCCGATCTGGCTCCATCCGTCGCCTGAACCTGCAAGATCAACAGTGATAGGATTTGCTATACCAAAGAGATTTGATCTGTCTGCACCTGCTGAAGCATCTGCATACTCTGCTGAAGAATCAGCTGCAATTGTATTTCCGTCCGCATCGAGGAATGTGATGTCGAGAATATAGAGACCTGAAGGCTCCATACCGTTATCTCTTGCTACATCACTTTCCATTGAGAGTACCATGTAGTCGCCCTCTGCTGCTGCACCTGAAAGCTCATGTACAATAGTTCTGGGGTTTATGTCTTCCTTGTAGATAGACCATGTGGTACCGCCTGTCTTTGCTCCGCCGATCACTTCGTACAGACTACCTGAAGCTGCATAGAAGTTGCCGTCGTATGAGTCGATACCGATTGTGACTGCTACGGAAGCAACATCACCGATCGCATCGCCTACAAGAGCATCCATCTGGATAGCGATAAAGGGATTCTTGCCCTGAGGAGTGATCTGTGCTGCAGATTCGCCGTTAAACTCACCTGCCTGAATCACAGAGTCATCACCACTGGGGTTGATCACCTTGTCATTGCCGAGGAATCCTACAAGACCATCTGAAAAGTCTATGCTGGGATTCTCGATTGTCACATCTGCTGCCGGAGCTGCAGCTGTGCTGTCGTCCTGCTGTGCCTCTGCTTCATTTCCGCTTGCTTCCTGACCGGCAGGTGCAGTACCGCCACAGGCAACAAGAGAGAAAGTCATCATTGCAGCAAGGAGCATTGCTAAAAATTTTTTTGCCTTCAACTCTTTCATCCTCCTTTACATTTATAGTTGTTGCATAAAATTTTTCACATCTATACTTAATCCCTTACGGGACTTAAGCCTGTTTAACCTACGATTCCGGACCGTTCCACGCCCTCTATAAACTGCTTTTGCAGTATGACATATATCAATATAATGGGCAGGATGACCAGGATGATTCCGGCATTCGTATACTGCTTCTGGAATGTTACATTCAATATCTTGTCCTGATTTGCTATTACGGAAGCAAGTGTCGAAATCTTCTTACTGATAACGACTTTCTCACTTATCATAAAAAGGTTTGCATAGAATGTATCATTAAACTGCCATACTATCGAAAATACCGTTACGGTGATTACCGAAGGCATTGCATTTAACAGCATTATACGGAAATAAGTATACCATACTCCAGCCCCGTCCACAAACGCGGCCTCCTCTATCTCCTTGGGCAATCCTCTGAAAAACTGATTGAAAATATAAATATACAATCCGGATTTTACGCCGCATCCTAGCAGTGTCATTATATACATCGGGGTAACGGTTCCCATCATGTTAAGACTCTTGCCGTTAATGAGTGTCATAAGTCCGAGGGGATCAAACTGCTGGAATGTGAGTCTTAATGACAGCATGATCGTATATGAAGGGACCACGATCATTACAACCACACATGCAAAGAGCAGGGACTTGAATCTGAAGTTAAATCTCGCAAATCCGTATCCGACCATTGAACAGACAAACAGCTGTATTACCGTAAGTGTACACGTGTATAAAAGGTCTGTTCCTATTGTCTTAAAATAATCGAGCCTTTGAAGCACCAGCTCATATTTGTCTGTGCCGGGATGCTGGGGCAGTACATACATCATGGGATTGTATATATCCTCAGCTGATGCGATGGAGCTGACAAACATACCGATAAGAGGTGATACTATAACATATCCTACGCCTACCAGGATGGCAACCTTCACAAAGGTCACAAGTATGTTTTTTAACTGATTTAATGCTATCTTTCTCTCTAAGGGATCGGAGAACATTTTTGTAAACTTTGCCATTTTCATATCCTCCTTTTCCTAGTTGTAATAGAATGTACGTTTTTGTATGAAGCCCACCACCACGACGAGGATGACACACGTGATCACCGTCGATATCAGTGAAAATACAGATCCGAGTCCGTAGTTGAGCTCCGTGAGAGTCGTATTGTATGCCAGGTCGAGTACATCTGACTGGGTAAACGAATCCACGATGGTATATACAACATTTGTGATAATGTGAGGCATAACCATGGGGAATGTTACTTTCCAGAACGTCTCGTATCCCGTGGCGCCCTCAATCTTTGCAACCTCGTAAAGTGACGAGGGTATTGACTGAAGAGCTGCTATAAACAGGACTATCTGGACACCGCTGGCCTTGATGATATCGTTTATACGCTCAACCGCAGCCGTCACGTAATCAAGGAGTGATGCAGGTATACCGAGGCTCACAAACATGTCTATCAGGTAGTCCATGGAAAATGCCACATTGGCACTGCCTGCCGACTGGGCCATCTCTGTTGCCTGAGTAGCCACACCACCGTTCATCATGGTAGATGAGAGCTCGATGGCTGCCTGAATCGCATTTGAGTTAAGTATTACAGGCAGGAAGAAGATCGCTCTGACTATACTTCTGCCCGGGAAATCCTTGTTTAGCAGCATCGCCATAAACAGCGAAAAGAATATGATAAGGGGTACATCAACAAGCATATTTCCTATAGAGGAAACCAGGGTCTGCTTAAACTGGGCATGGACTCTGAATGCGTAAATGTAATTATCAAATCCTACGGGAGTCAGAGTATATCCGCCTGCTGCCGGATTGATCGTCAGATTACAGAAAGTAAATTCTATAGTCTGAATGAGACCTCTCACATAGAAGATCAAAAATCCCACGAGCCAGGGCAGTATGAACAGATATCCGGTCATACTCCTCTTCTGAAGGAGGGTGAGACTTTTCTTCTCTTTTTTAGATCCGGGCTCCTTAGGCTTTTTTAACTGCTTAAGACTATCCATATCAGATTCCCTCCAATCTGTAGCTCTTTGCCGGAACAACTGTTCCGTCAAGGGTTATCTCTTCATCCGAATAGTTGAGGATGATCGATACGCCGTTGTCATATACTACCCTGCGTACATCATCGTCAATGATCTGATGGTCAACGATCGCACAGCCTGACACGTACTTAAGAGCATCATTTACTGATGTGTAAACATAGGCTGCTCTGTCTTTCCATACGTCATATGTAGTCGTATAGAAACAGTTGAGGGCTGTCATCTTCATACGGCTCGACTCCTCCATTGTAAATACATAATGGGGAGAAGCACCTGTCTCTATCAAGTGAAGCACTTCACTGTCCATATCATCCGCATTCTTAAAGTTAAGAAGGTCAGATGAGTAATCGATATATCCGTGGACTACCATCTCATAGAAAGGTATCGTCTCGTCGATGATATCGTATTTCGTATCATATAAGGGAGCGTTTAGGATATCAGTTGTATATCCAAACGAATATGCATTGGCCTTGTTTGTCATGAGTCTCTTACCTGTAGCGGAGAGGAGCTCATACTGGCCGATGATGACATCAAGAGCCTGCTCTCTGTCTATCATGCATGTACGCTTTTTATCTGATGCCACCACGCATCCTAAATCTCTGAGTGAATATCCGTCTATGGCGATATTTTCTGTCTTGTTTATAAAGCTCTGTACATATCTTGGCAGAAACTTTGGTGATAAGAGATTGTATCTGTTTTCTGTATATCCGAGTCCCGATGTATTACGGAGTGTTGTCGGATTGATGAGTCCGAATGATGCTGTATACCCTGCGCCGTAATATCTTGATGCAACCTTGCCGTAGGGGAACCACCTGTCAGCAAATGTGACCTTCTGAAGTGCTACATCTCCGTAGAGGATACCGCCGTTGTTTTTAACAGTATCATTTAGGGCTGCCAGGTCAGACCTGCCGCCGAGCTTGCCGATGACTCTCACATTATCTGTAGCATCATGATAATATCCGCCGTTAAACCAGCCCTGGATATTCATGACCTGGTTGCTGATACCGGCCTCTGCAAAATCATTGGACATAACAGCCGCTTCATCAAATGTGGTCATCGCAAATGTATGGAGATACTGGACTCCGAGGAAATGGCCTATCTCCTTGACACCTGTTATGACGTCATAGTAGAAAGGTATATCTCCTGTAGCCGACTCATCCTTTACAAGTACGCCCTCTGATTCAAGACGCTCCCTGTAATAGTTGGCCATGCCGGAATATCCGCTGTACTCATCGGTCAGCATCGTATATCTGACACATACATTTGACTGGTAGAGCTCCGGTTCCATGACATACACATCTGTTGTTGAATCACCAAACATACGGAGGTTGTCCGTAATGCGGTATACAAATGTAGGGAAAGCATAGTTGTAATCGGAATATACACCCGATACGCCGGCTGTGATAACGCAATTTGTTGCGGAGTCCTCAACAGTCACCAGTACCGAGCTGTCTGTATTGCAGAATCCGTAGAGAGGGAGTCTGGCAGACTCTGTCTCCTCAAGTGTCGTATAGTTTGCAGCAAGAGGATCTATGTCGTAAATATACTGAGAATATGCTGCCGCACTTGTCTTGCCGTTGTTGTAGTTGATAAGGCTTCCTGAACCGTTAGGTATGACCATATAACCAAGGTCATCTTTTGAAGGAGCAGCCATGTACCGAAGGAGCTGTATCCTGTATACATATCCGGGACCCAGTTCCTCGATATGGTCTGCGGGGATCGATACCTCAAGGTAGTCATCCTTTATCCTGTACTCAAGGGGAATGTTAAACATAACATTGCCGTCGCCTATGTTGTATATATATCTGAAACCGTCCTCGAGTCCCTCTATTGAGACCTTGCCCTTTGCCACGCAGTCCGTATACGAGTTAAACGTACCTGAAACCACGTCTGTATTGTAATAATACAGAATAAACTGGGATTTCATGATGTTGATATTTGCCGCATTGGCAACTGTATCATCATCTGCGTCAACAGGGTTTGCGTACATTACCTCGCCGTTTCTCTTGTCATAAACGGCTACATTTGCGGTGGTTCTGTCTGTATAGAGCTTTAAATACTCTGTCTCTGCCGCAAGTTCAAATCCGGGCACATCTGCTCCCGAATCTGCAAGAGGTGTATATGCCTTTGCCTCTTCATATTCGTATGATGAGAGATATTTTTTATACTCATCATAATTAACATAGTAAATAAAGTAATGCACAAAGTAGAGGGCAACACAAACCAGTGCTGCGCAGCAGATTCCGAGGACGATCTTGCCGACCTTTGTCATCTTCTTTCTGACTTTTTTGCCCTTCTTTACCTTGTTGGCTGCCCGTACTCTCCGCCTTCTCTCTGCGGGAGTCCAGTAGCGCATAAACTCCTCGTTATCAAAGTTCGGATCGTTTGTATATTTATCCTCCAGAGAGTACATGTTGACCTTGACTGCCTCAGAGCTCATCTCCTTAGTTTCGGTCTCCTGTACATCCGTGATATTTTCCGTCTCATCGGCAGGCGCGTTGTTTAAGTTCTTTTCTTCTTCCATCGTCTGCCTCCTAAGTCCTGAATATCAACTCGGTATAAATACTCTTAAAGAAGTTAAATACCATACCGATAAGGTTTGTAAGTAACAGTATTAAAAATACAATGATAAGCAGTGCCACAAATGTGAGGAATACTGTGAGCAGAGTTTTGCCCAGAGTATAATTGTGTACCTGCATGATACCTATGACCATCATGATGATGCCGTAGGCCACACCTACCACAAGGATGATTGAGTAAAAAGCCTGCTCATCATCTGCGATAAAACGGCTGACAATTGTAGCCACCATTAATATAAAGCTGATTGGTACCGTGCTGTATCCTACTGCTATCGCGATATCCTTTAGTCTGCCCTCACCGTTCATAAGGCAGGTGATCGACCAGTTGCTGACACAGAGCAGGAGATAAAATACGAGTACACCGATAAGCTCAAACAGACTGTCTACAGTCCTTGCGTCAATATCATTAACGACAAAACTTGATAAGAGCCTGTTTGCCGTAAAGCAGCATGAGAAGATAAATACCATGAGTATGGCAAGAGGTACACTGCCTCTGTTTTCCCTGTGCCTTATCCAGTAAAACTCATCCATGGGATGGGTTATCGTACGGAGCATTGAGAACCATTTGTCTTTACCGAAATATTTTGACATACGGTTACTTTACCTCCTTTCCGGATTTCTTTACTTTTTTCTTTACTTTTTTCTTAACCTTTGACCAGACATACAGTCCCACTACAGCCACGATGATCACTGTCATGTATACATCGGCATTCTCTGTGAGGATATTGTTTCTGTATCTCTTGTATGCAAGAGAATAATAATCTCTCGCCATACCGATCTTTAAATACTTCATGGCCTGGACATAGTCGCCGGCTGTTAAGTATGCTTTACCTATACCTGTGTTGGCAAGCTCATTGTTTTCATCAAGGAGGAGTACCTGTTTCCAGAGCTCTACAGCCTGCTCCTCATCTCCGTCATAGCGGAGTGATACAGCCTGGTTGATGAGTCTGCCGTACTCTGTCTCGTTGAAATATGTAACGGTCGCATTGCTTGAATCGAGTACGATAAGGTCTCCGCCTACACTCTCGATGGATGCCGGTACTTTAAATGTACCCATCTGGGTACCGAGGCCTCCGAATATATAGAGGAGGTTGCCCTCGTGATCGTATGTAAATATCCTGCCTCGCTTTTTATCAAGGCAGCTGTAGATACCGTTTTCTCTGTATACCACGTCTGTAAACTGGGACGGTCCGGCATAATCGGTAGATCCTGCTATCTGAAGATCTCCACCCAGATTTTCATTGGTACCTTTCTTGATGACATCCTGACCTCTCGGATTAAGACGTCTCACACCCTGGATACCGTTTGCATCAATATTTGATGCATATACAAATCCGTCGGGGTCAATATCTATACCGGTAAACTCTGTAGGGATAAAGAGCTGGGATTTTGCACGCTCCTCTTTTGTGGCAAGCTTTCTCCAGAACTTCTCCCAGAGAGTGATATCCACGCTGATGGTTCCAAAGAATCCGGCAAACTGACCGTTTGTCTCAAATACCATGATTCCCTCAAACATGTTCTGGGCTATACAGTATATTCGGTCTGCGTAGTCTACCGTGACCTTGAGTGGTACAAATACATATCCGTCCTCGAGGGATTCCGATACGGGATTAGATACTATCCTTGCAAGACTGCCGTCCTGATTAAGTACTACCACACGGTTATTCTGGGAGTCTGCGATATAGATCTGATCAGATTCCGATACAGCCACGCCGTAAGGCTGGTTAAATGTATCGGTCACGCCCTCATTGTCAAAACTGTCAATAATATTTATGACACTCGACATATTTCCGTCCATGACTACGATACGGTTATTACCTGTATCAGCCAGGTATATGAGACCTGCATCGGATACACATATATCCTGAGGCGAAAAGAAGTTGCCTATACTCTCCCCGTTATATATGAGGTTGCCGCCTGTCACCACCTTGTCAGGTTCGTAAGCCGCAGGAGTATAAACTATATCTCCCCAGTAGTTGTAATTGTAGGTAGTATACGGTACGTTGCCATCAGCAAGTACAGGCAGGGAAAAAGCTCCGATGCCTATCACTGCTGCCGCAGCCAGTGCCGTTACTTTTGTCAAAACGCTTTTTAGCTTCATAAAGCTGCTCCTTATCAGTCCTTCATACCCGAAGTGGTCATGGTCTCAAGTACATTACTCTGGCAGATCAGGAAAAATGTAATTGGTACTGCAGCGATAATAAATGTAACTGCCGCTGCCGCACCGGCTCTGGCGATACCGCCGGCCGTGATCTGCTGGAGTGCAAACTGGAGAGGTTTGAGCTGCTCATCCCTTAAGAAAAGCGAACCTGTATTTCCCCACATCTGCTGGAACTGGAATATTGCAAGTGTCAGCCACGCAGGCTTTACATTGGGCATGACTATCTTCCAGAAGATAATCCACTCATTTGCTCCGTCGAGTCTGGCTGATTCCATCAGGGAATCCGGGAGCTGTTCCATAAACTGCTTCATCAGGTAAAGACCCATACCGAATGAAAATGCAGGCAGGATAAGTGCCAGATAATTGTTGTTAATATGGAGCCAGCTGATGATCAGATACTGGGGTATCTGTGTAACTGTCCATGAGAACATCATCGAGAGGACTACCATGCTAAAGAGGATGTCCTTGCCGGGGAATTTGTTTTTGGCAAGAGGGTATGCGGCGAGGGACGCCACGATTACATGTCCTACCATACCGCCTCCGGTAATGATGATCGTATTTAATATGTATCTCGAGAACGGTACCCACGAATCATTCATGAGTACAAACAGATCCGAGAAGTTTTCAAGTGTCGGATTACGCACAAAAATCTTTGGCGGGAACTGATAAAGTTCATCCAGTGGCTTAAGTGCATTGTTCACTATCATGACAAGGGGCAGTACCATGAATAAGCCGCAGATTATCATGATTGCGAACAGCAGTGTATTACCTGCCACAGAACGGTTAAGCTGCTTTGCCCGCTTCTTAAACAGTTTCTTTTTGGGGCGATCGATTTTAGGGGTTTCGGTTTTCTGTAATTTTTCTTTTGCCATAATTACTCACCTACCCTTCCGAGGATCTTCTGGACCAGCTTGTTGGTACCTACCATTAAGAGGAAGAGTACCGTCGCGATGGCTGATGCATAACCCATCTCAAATCTTGTGGAACCGTAATCGAGAAGGTGGGTTACTATAGTGGCTCCGGCATAGTTAACCGAAGGGTTACCTGCCAGGTTGATCGATATATCCGCTACCGCAAATGACTGTGTGATCTGCATTACGGCACCAAACATGAGCTGGGGTTTCATGGCCGGGAGTGTCACATACCAGAGCTCCTGCCATCTGTTCTTTACTCCGTCAAGGGCTGCTGCTTCATAGAGGCTCTTATCAACTGTCTGAAGACCGGCTATGAATGAGAGGAAACCTGTACCGAGGGAGAGCCACAGCTGTACTATGATAAGCACAGGGAGGACATATTTCTCTGTCTGCATCCAGAGCTTGGCCTCGTTGATGATACCGAGTTTTAACAGGATACCGTTTAAGTATCCGTAGCGGTCACCTGAGAGGATCAGGTTCCACACAAGATATGCATTACCGCATATAGACGGTGCATAAAATATAAGTGTGAGGAAGGCTCTGAGCACTCCCTTAAATTCATTGATAATCCATGCAAAGAGGAGACAGAGCATGTATGAGATAGGCCCCGTGATCACCGCAAATATAAGGGTGTTTTTGAGTGCCACAATGAATATGTCATCCTCGAGGAAAAGTTTGATGTAGTTTCTCCAGCCTACAAATGTCGGCCACTCCAGCATGTTGAAGTTTGTAAAGCTTAAAAACATCGACATTGCCACAGGCAGTATTGTAAAGAAGAAAAACAGCAGAAAATAAGGAAACATCATTAAGTACGATTCCTTATTTCTCTTTATTTGATAGCTGAGCTTTCTCTGCTTTGCCGCAAGGTCAGCTGCATCAACTATCGTATCTGCGCTGTACTGCACTGAAGGAGTGTTTATGCTTTTTTCTTTTACTGTGTTTTCCTTAGCCACCGGTCCACTCCTTTCCCTTAGTTATCTGATGCAAGCGGGAGACCAAATTCCAGTCGCTTGTAATCAATCTCGTCGTTTATGTAGAGGACCTTGTCCATCAGCTCTTCTCTCGGAGTTGCCGTATATGTCCTGCCGCTGGACGCCGCATCTGTCGTCACGGTGTAGAATGCGTTGTTGACATTACGCCATGTGTAATATCCTCCGGGTACCTGGGGTATGCCCTGGACCTGGGAGAACTGCTCTATCAGCTCCTTGTAATCCTTGATGGGCCATGAGAGATTTGCAAGGGCTTCAAGGTTTGCCGTAGCTACTCTCGCCGATGCTCCCATTAAGCTCTCCATCTCTCTCGCATACAGGGTCTGGGTCTCGGCGCTTGTCCACCACTTGAGGAACTCCCAGCACTCATCCGGGTGCTCGGTATTGGCCATGATGATATCGGCCAGACCTGTCGAACCTGTTGTATGATTAATGGTTCCGTCAGGATTCTCTACACCGGGTACAACCGTGAAATCCCAGAGTCCCGCAATATCGGGTGCAGATACCTGCAGGTTGTTGTATACGGTATAGTCAGCTATGATGATCGGACACTCACCTGTACGGAAGCGCTCCTCAACTGATGTAGCCTTGTCAAGCTTGTAATCGGTGTAAAACTCGCAGTACTGCTTGAATGTCGATACTGCAATATCGGAATCAAGTGCCGATGCGTCACCGTTTTCTGTATAGTAGACACCGCCATTCTGGAACAGGAGCATCGCAAATACCTGCTCGGAAGGGAGCATACCAAACTCCATCTGGTTCTTGGCCAGGACTGTCATGGCTACCTTTACCTCATCCCATGTGGTCGGTACATCGAGGCCGATCTCTGCGAGGATATCCTTACGATAGAACATCATGAGGAATGTCTGTGTATCGGGGAGTGCGTATGTGGCACCGTTAAATGAGAAAGGCACTATCGCACTGTCGGAAAATCTCGTGACTACATCCTCATAATCGCTAAACTGTGTCAAGTCAAGTACGGCACTTCTAAGGCCATAGTTAACCGGCGTATCATTACCTGTATTAAGTACGGCTCCTGCGATACCCGATGTATTGGCTACCTGGATAGCCACGTCGGGGCCTTCTCCCGCAAGCGTCGCCCGCAGCAGCGTATTCATATCGACGAGCTGGACATTTACGCTTATGTTTGTCGCCGTCGTAAAGTTTTCGTCTATTAAAGCCTTTACCACATTGGCCTGGTCACGACCTGTACCAACCCAGAGAGTGATGATGGTTGTAGCCTCGCCCTCTTTTGCGATATTACCGATCTGGTTGTAATCAATGATGAATGAATAAAACAGTCTCTTGATCTCATAGACAAGTCTGGAAAACCAGTTATCTGATGCGATCTTCTGATGGGAATCAGATGAGTAGATCATGATGCGGTCGATGGCAAGGGGCTGGGGAAGCACCTGTGTGATCCAGTTGCCGCACGCACGTACATTTACTTTATATGAAGAGATAACCTCAGGGAATCTGTCGCCGTCCTCGATGAGTTCCTCCAGCTGGTCGCTCATGGTCTTGAGTACTGTGAGCTTGTCCGAGTTGTTGCCCGCCGTTACCTGGAGTCTCATGATAGCCGTATCGATACCCATCTTGGCATCACACAGCTGGGCATTGAGTCCCGGCAGAGTCGAGTCTATCTGATAATCTCTGTAGATATCAGGCGATACACCCGTTACATAAATTACAGATCTGTATATCTCATTGAGTTGCTGTACTGTCTCCTGGACATCGGCGATGATGCCGGCCATATCACCGAGGACCACTTCCATACGGATCGTATGATGACCTTTTTCCAGGTAAAATTCATAAGCATTGCCGTTTTCATCTGAAAAGATTTCCTCTCGCCAGTTCTGGACATAGCCAAAACCGTAAGCATTCATCTCAGAGAAGGGAACCTCTCCGTCAATGTAAATCTTACGGCATACATCGATACCTCTGACAAAATTCTGCTTGCAGAATGTGGAGATGTTGTAGTAGCCTGTCTCCTCTACGTCAAACTCCCACTCGATCCACTGGCCCGCATCCTGCCATGAAGTACCGCCTATTGTATTGTTAAGGAGATATTTGGGACTTGAGGGATATACTGCAGGCGATGACTGATCCTGTCTCGGATAAAGCATCTGTGAAGACATCTTTACCGCATTTTCACCCTCGATACGAATTGACTGACCGGTAGTCGCAGCTGCGCCCATAGAATCCTGACCGGCCTTTACTGTAGCGTAGTCAGCTACTGTATCTGCCGCAACAAAACGAAGTTCATGGACGAGCATAGGCTCTTTCTGGGACATCATCGTGATCGTATGCTTTCCTGCCTCGAGATAGACAGCAAGGGGATCGGTGATATATCCGTTTGAATCGTAAAAATATGTAGTCACCCACTCGGGAGCTTCAACAGTCTCAGGCTTTATCTCAAAGCCCTGATTGTCCATATCCCAGACTTTCACGGTGACACCGTTTGAATCAACATAGGTATCCGTAACATCGGTTACCCATATACGCTTAAACTCTACTGTAGCCAGCTCCTCATAGGGCAGCTCGCCGTCTATAAAGAATGCTCTCTCTATCTCACTTGTCTTGCCTTCGATGGGATAGTACTCTAGCTCGAAATAATAAAATCCTGATGTGGCAACGGTAAAGTCATATTCCATCAGTGTCTCTTCATCAGAGAGAATACTGTCACCTGTCACACCCTTATAATTAGTGTATATTTCGGGGTCTGACGCCACTCCGTCGTTTTCATAACGCGACAAATCGGATGATGTGATAATCACCTCATCCTGACTGTAGCTCTCGGGAAATTTTGATACATAATTTTGATATGAAGGAATCGAATCGTCCACGGAATACGTACTGACAAGATTCTCATAATCACTTACCGTAAGATCTGTCTCCGCCTTTACGGATACTGACGGGGCTGTAGCCAGTACTGCTGCCGCCATCACAACGGAGACTGTTTTCTTAAGAGTTTTTTTGATCTGATTTTTCTTCATTGATTTTCTCGCGCCTTTATTCTAAATACCATGTATCTTCATCGCCGCCGGGATTTCCCTCGGCTTTTATTATCTCTTCCATGTATTTTTTTAATACCTTTTCTATCGGGTATGTCGATATGTAGCACCAGGCTCCCGGGATAAACAGTATCGCAGTCATCGGCAGTACCCTGATCTGCAAAAATGCTGTTATAAGCAGTCCCGCCACCAGGAGCAGTGTTGTTGGGAAGTGCTTTATGCTCATATTCAGCGACAGCTTTATCATATCCTTTAGCTTCATGTTAAACCGGCTGAGCACCGGTATGATATATACAAAGCTCATGGTCAGGACGATCAGCACCAGCAGGTATATGGCGATATATGTCACATTTGTCCAGTCTACTATATAGAGATTGACTATGACTGCTGCCGCCAATCCAACGTATATAAGTGAAAGTATCAGTCCTTTTTTCAACCCGTGTTTAAAGGATCTGAAATATTCTTTATGGACATATCCCCTCTCCCGGCGGACGGATTTTATCATGCTGTAATAAAATGCCGACAGCGCAGGTATGATGGTTATGACCGGTATGCACATCAGTATGCATATGACGTTTAATATGATGACCTGTCCCGCTTTCATGATGAATGTAAAGAAAGGTCCGTCAGTGGCAAAGAAATCACTCAACTCATCACCACCTGTTTACTTGTTTATCGGATATGTCGTAAGGTCGGGGAGATCGTCGCGGGTTATAACCCTCTCATCTCTGTATACCTTCATGAGCATATCCTTCTCCGTATACTTTTCACCGTATGTATTGAAGCCATCTGACTTAAGAACAAACTCACCGCACCATGTACAGAAGTAGCCCCATGTCGCTCCGTCCCTGAATGCCAGATCCGGATCAAAGAGACATCCGTTCTCCGAAAGGACTATCATCTTGTGGTCCTCCGATATCGATGCAGCCTCTAAGAATGTATTGGTCTGGGCTGTATATACATGCTCACCCGGGTATATATCCCATCCGATGATATCCACATACTCATCACCGGGATACCAGTCAGCCGACTGGCCGTTCCAAACCCATATGAGATTGTTTAATCCGTATTCATTGGTCAGCTTGTCGTAGAGCAGTATGTAGAGCTGCTTGTATGCATCAGGTCCCGATGCACCCCACCAGAACCATCCGCCGCTGGCTTCATGAAGCGGTCTCCAGAGAATGGGGACTCCCGCATCCTGAAGGATTTTAAGCTGGGTCGCGATGGCATCTATATCCTGCATGAGGAGTTCATATCCCTCATCATCCTGGCCGTTAAGTATCTTGGCCAGATCTATATTTGTATGCTCTGTGTAGAATCCGCTGTACCATACACCGGACAGATATTTTTCCGGCGCATTCCAGTGCCAGCAGTACGCAACGATGCCGCCCTGGTTCCAGTATCCTATGGCAGATTCAACGGAATTGCCCACACTTCCGTGGGCTACTCTTGACGGAGAGTACTCCATCATGTCGAGTCCGAGGATCGCGGGATACTCGCCGGTCTCGTTGTATATAGAGGTATTTTCCAGTCCGTACATACCATCCGAAACCTGACCTGAGATTATATGGTTGCCGTACATATCGCACATGTAGCTGTATAATCTCTGAGCCTCCTCAGTAGCATTCGGATTGCAGAGCGTCCTGTTTACTTCATATATAGAAGGATCTATATCATCGGAATGTTTTACTTTTATCTCATCAAGCATGATCCAGCCCCAGTATTTACTAATGTTTATCTCATGGGTGCCGGCTGTTAAGTAGATACGCTCAAGTATGGAATCTGTAAACGTACTGCTCTGGACGCTTGTAACGCCTACGCTCTCTCCGTCTACCGTCACATTGTTTTCCTTATAATCTCCACCGCTTGATGCCGATACAAAATCGAGATCGTAGAATCCGTCCTCTGAAATCTCTATGGTTACGGTCACACTGTCTCCGTCATCGGTAAAGCCTTCCACATAACCTGTTCCGCCAAATCCGGATGCGGTATTTGCGACCTTGCAGTTTCCGAATAATACTCCGTCTTCTGCCTCATAGACATCTGCTTCTTCCCAGTTGTATGTATTCACGATTTTGTCCGCCTTATCTTTTCCGCAGGAGCACAGAAGCACTGTCAAAATTGCTGTTAATGTGATTTTAATTAATCGTTTACTCATTCTTTAATTTTAACTTATGCCGGCCTGTTATTACAATAAAACTACTGTTGTAAATATGTCAGATTTTTTCTGATCAATTCTGTGCGTTGTGCCACACACTCTACACTCCTTAAGGGGTCCTCAGGCGTATTGAATGCATAATCAAGGAGCCTGTCCACAGACGTCTTTGCCACATGGAGCCTCGTATCCGATGAAGCATAGTAGATGTAGACCTCGCCGTTTTCTTTAGCAATCGCGCCGTTTGTAAATACCACATTCGATACATCTCCCACTCTCTCGCCCTTAAGGGGAGCTATGAGGAAGCCTCCGGGCTCGGCTATTACCTTTGACGGGTCATTTAGGGAGGTGACAAAGGCATAGATAACATACCTAAGGCCTGCCGCTGTATTGCGCACACCGTGTGCGATATGTATCCAGCCTTTGTCTGTCTTTATAGGGACCGCACCGGCACCGTTTTTGCTCTCAGTGATGGTGTGGTATTTTCTCTTTGAAGTGATGATCTCCTCATCGATTACGGGATTCATAATATCGTCACAAAGGCCAAATCCGATGCCTCCGCCCGAACCGGTATCTATGAAATCATCCATGGGCCTTGTGTAAAAAGCATATTTGCCGTTTACAAACTCGGGATGGAGGACTACATTTCTCTGCTGGGGAGAATTTAAAGTCTTTAAGTTAGGGAGTCTCTCCCAGGTCTTTAAATCCTTTGTCCTGACTATACCTGCTGCAGCCACGGCTGCCGAGAGGTCGTTAACCGTCGTATCCTTGCTCTCCGAGCAGAATACTCCGTATATATATCCGTCCTCGTGCTTTGTGAGACGCATATCATACACATTGGTCTCCTCGGGGCATGTATCATCAAGCAGTATGGGATAGTCCGTAAACCTGAAACCGTCCACCGGGCTGTCAGACTCTGCCACCGCAAAAAATGATTTACGGTCGTTGCCCTCAACCCTGGCTACTATATAATATTTGCCATTAAGCTCTATGGCACCTGCGTTAAATACACAGTTGACACCGAGCCTCTCCATGAAATAGGGATTGGTCGCCGGATTCACATCATATTTCCATGTGAGGGGTATATGGTCTCTTGTGAGGACCGGATATTTATATCTGTCGTAAATACCGTTATAAAATGTCTCGTCGACCTCGTTTTTTCTGGTTATCAGGTCTTCGTATTTTTTTGATAATTCAATATATTTCGGGTGTAATTTTGCCATTATGTTCATCCTGCATTTCTGATATGTTTTATATAACCCGGGTCTTTACATATACCCGGCCGATCATTAACGGATGCCGATCTCCGTATCGGTAGTCGTGACCACACTGTTTTTCTTGATGTAATCAACCACCTCGTCAAGCTTTGTAAATGCCAGACCTACATAGCTGTCTGCAGCTCCGTAGTAGATGGCGATCCTGCCTGTGTCATTGTCCTGAAGAGTCGCGCAGGGGAAGCATACATTAGGTACGAATCCTCTCTCCTCAAACCACTGCTCCGGAGTTAAGAGGAAGTTCTGGCAACGGTATTTAACTATTGAAGGGTTGTCGATATCGAGGATCGCGCCTCCTATTGAATATACAAATCCATTGCAGGTGCCTGACACTCCGTGATAGAAAAGGAGCCATCCTTCATCTGTCTCGATGGGAGCTGCACCGCCGCCTATCTTGACTGACTCCCACCACTCAGAGCCCTTGCTCATCACATGGCGGTGTTTGCCCCAGTATGTCATATCGGGAGACTCTGAAAGGAAGATATCTCCAAAGGGTGTATGTCCCGAATCGGAAGGTCTTGAAAGCATTACGAAATTGCCGTTTATCTTTCTCGGGAACAATACCGCATTTCTGTTAAAAGGAATAAACGGGTTCTCGATGCGGGTAAATGTCTTGAAATCCTTGGTCTTGGCAAGACCGATAGCCGCACCGTAGAAATCGCCGCACCATATGATGTAATATGTATCCTCAACCTTTACGAGTCTCGGATCGTATGCATATACCGGCATAAAAGGCTTGCCTGCCTCATCCGTAAAGGGGATCTTCTCCTTATCAAACTCCCAGTGGATCGCATCCTCAGATCTGCCAAGATATATATATGGGATACCGTTTGTCTGCTCTCCCCTGAATACACCGATAAATTTACCCTCATAAGGCATTACCGCCGAGTTAAATATTCTCGCTACGCCTTCTACCGGATTACGGTCTATGATCGGGTTTTCGGTATATCTCCATACGGGAGCGCCTTTTAATCCTTCGGGCTTTTCCTGCCAGGGAATATTGGGAAGTGAGTCAACATTGATAAATTTAGCCATTTTCGGTATCCTTTCACTTTGATTTATGGTTTTTTATGCATGTTTTAGATCGATTATCGTTTTTACTTAATCGGTAACTTACATTTTAAGTATAACTTTCACACAAAAAACTGTCAAAGAGAAAATTGTTTTATTGTATATTTTGTCGAAATGACCGAAAATTTAATTACAATTTGTGCAAGATGATTATTTTATGTAATATTACATGCTTTCTGTTTTTTCCACAAAAAAATAAGTGCAGATGTCAGAGTTAATTACTCTCTAACAACTACACTTTTATGGTACTAAAAAGGACGGATATTAACCGTCCTTATCCGGGAAAAAATCGAAAGAAATTTTGATCAGATTGCAATAATGACCTCATCTGTTATCTCATCTATACTTTTGCCGTCGGTGGAGATCTTCACATCTGCCGCAGCCTCGTAAAGAGCCCGTCTCTTTTCCATGAGCTCGCCGATATATTCCACATTCATATTACCGTTAAGAATCGGACGGTTTGTGCTGTCCTTAACCCTGTAAAACACAGTCTCAGGCTTTGCGGACAAAAATATGACCATTCCGTTTTTCTTCATATATTCAATATTCTCGGGACGAACGACTACGCCTCCTCCGCAGGAAACTATCGTGTTGCCCTCCTTACCTATGGTCAGGATAAGCTCGCTCTCAAGATCACGGAATCTGCTCTCGCCGTACTTTTCAAATATTTCGGGTATTGTCATTCCCTGCTCTTTTTCTATGCGTTCATCCATCTCGACCAGATTCATCTTGAGTCTCTTCTGGAGATTTCTCGCAACCGTACTCTTTCCGGCTCCCATAAAGCCGACAAAAAAAATATTTTTCATTTATTCAAAATCCTTCTTCAGATTACATATCAAATTTTTACAGCGTGCATTATGAGTAAAATTTCGCTTTTACCTCATCCACCGGCATATCCTCTCCCGTAAAGAGCTTAAATGCCGATACACCCTGCCACAGGAGCATACCCTTGCCGCCGATAGTAGTGCAGCCTGCTGCCTTTGCTTCTTTAAGAAGTTTTGTCTCTTCGGGATTGTATACCGCATCACATACCACGAGGCCTTCCCTGAATGCAGACAGATCCTTTACCACGCTCTGGTCGGCGAGATTTGGATTCATACCGACTATTGTGGCATTTACAAATATGTCACTTGACTTTATTTCCTCTGTCATCTTTGCTGTATCGTCGATATCATATACATTTACTGTTATGCCGGGCACAGCGTCTTTAATCTTATCTGCCATGGCCAGCGTACGCTCAAAGAAGCTGTCCTTTTTGTTAAAGACAGAAATCTCCCTGACACCGTCAAGGGCACACTGAACCTGTATTGCCGTAGCTGCGCCGCCTCCGCCTGCCACCGTTATCTTTTTACCCTTAATATCGACGCCGTGATCCTTTAAGTTGTTTACAAATCCCTCTCCGTCTGTGATATGACCCGTCAGCTTACCGTCATCATTGACAATAGTATTTATGGCACCTATTATCTTTGCTGCGGGAGAAAGCTCATCCATATATTTTGCAGCTTCAATCTTGTCGGGCATGGTGACATTACCGCCCTTCATATTGAGGAGTCTCATGGCATCGATATACTGCTTTACGCCGTCCTCCTTCACATCAAATGCCGTGTAGATGTAATCAAGTCCAAGCCTTGCAAAGCTGTAATTATACATAGACGGTGATCCGGAATGACCGACAGGCGATCCGATCAATGCCAGCAGTCTTGTCTTTCCGGTTACTCTCTCATTTATCTTGCTGATGTCTTCCATTGTTGATTATCCTTCCTCATTAAAGTGATCTGTTCCGTCCTCGTTCCTTCTCTTTTTGATACCCTTGAGGATCACTTTCTTTTTCTCAATGACGGTCTTCTGGTCCATGGCAGGCACATCCTTTAGCTTGTATTCTATGCCAAGCTTCTCATACTTGGGCTTGCCCATTGTATGGTACGGCAATACATCGAGAGCCTTCAGATTCTTAAGACCGCCGATGAAGTATCCGAGTTTTTCAAGATATACATCATCGTCTGTGATACCGGGTACCACCACATGTCTGATCCAGATATCCACGCCTTTTTCATCTATATATTTTGCAAAAGCAAGTATTCCGTCGTTGGGCTGCTGTGTCAGTTCTTTATGCTTCTCCGGGTCGATATGCTTGATATCGAGCATAATGAGGTTTGTGAGTGGCAGGAGCTTGTCTACCTTTTTTACATACTCCTCGTTATTAGGATTAAATGCTATACCTGACGTATCAATACACGTATGGATGCCTTTTTCTTTCGCAAGAGTAAAGAGCTCGATGAGGAAATCAATCTGCATAAGTGGCTCGCCGCCTGTAACAGTGATACCACCATCTGTGTAAAAGCCTTTGTTTCTCTCATACTGTTCTATGATATATGAAGGCTCCATAAGTGTGCCCGCATTCATCTCCCATGTATCGGGATTGTGACAGTATGCACACCTCATTGGACATCCCTGTACAAATACTACATATCTGACTCCCGGTCCGTCCACCGTACCAAAACTCTCAAGTGAATGAATTCTACCCTGCATATCTTTATCTCCTTGATTAATAATTTGCCATCATGTTTTTTGACGATAAACAATGGTAATCTGCATGTGTCGCCAACATTGTAGAAACAGGCAACTGCTCAAAGTCTACTGTCATAATAATATCTGTCACACTGTCTGTACCGGCTGTATCTGATGTGACGTCATATACCGATTCAAAGTTCTCTGTGTTGAATACCGACTGACAAGCTGCAAGTGCCTGGGTTGATGTCATTGGTTCAGGTATATATCCTGTGCTCTGCGGAAGCTGTGTCACTGTTCCCGGTATACCCATTACAGGTTCAGGGATACTCTGCCATATACCACCTGTTCTGACCCATCCGGTCTTCAGGCTGCTGTCATTCTTTATTGAATATGTAGTGTTTCCGATCTGCACAGTATTACCGGATGATACCAGCCTGCACTCTGCGTCAAAGTAGTAAACCTTGAGTCCTACCTTGTAGGCATACTTCACAGCAGCACCTGTCTCAGTGTTCATATAATACTTGCTGTTGCCTGAATATATCCAGCCGGTTACGGCCTTGCCATATTTGTTTATGTAATATTTATCGCCATCTTCATCGTTAAAGAATGTCGATGATCCCGGCTTGTATTCATTTGTGAGGACGCCATCAGCATCAAACTGATATGCTTTCAGATTTATTACCTGATTACCTAAAAGAGCTGCTCCGTCGCTTCCAAAGTAATATGTCTTTCCATCATCAAATGTATACCAACCCTTTACTGCTACTCCGTCAGCATTAAAGAAATAATATTTACCGCCTATTTCCGTTACTCCGGGTTCTTCCGGTGCATAAACAGAACCGTCAGCATTGAATTTATACATCGTTCCATCTATCAGACGATCTCTGTCTTTAACAATCTCGCCGATAGTTTCTCCCGTCAGGACATCATCCGTTTCTACAGCATATATCTCACCGGCATCAGTATCTATCCAGCCTGTCATGAGCTGACCGTCTTCAGTGAAGTAATACTCTTTACCATTTATATCAGCCTGATGACCTGTGACCATGATACCGTTTGTGTCAAAATAGTATCTGTCACCATCTATATCCTGCCAGCCGGTTACCTTTTCGGGGTTCAGGTAATAAGTATTGCCTTCGATCTCAATAAATCCTGTCTGTCTGGCGCCGGTTATCTCATCGTAGTAACAATTATCATACCAGCCTGTCACCATTCTGTAACCATCAGCAAACAAATACGTATTTGATCCGATTACCTTCTCACCCTTAATGAGTTTTCCGCCCTGGGATGAGTCACCGTAATATGTTCCTTCAGCAGTCTTGATCAGACCGGTCATAAGGAGACCGGTTGAAGGGTTGAAGTAATAGCTTTCAGATTCACTAAAATCGTACTGACCATATACACGATTACCACCGCTTGTATAATAACTGCTTCTTCCACTTACATGCCAGCCATCATTCGCAATCCACTTTGCGTACAGTTTATGACTTGCGCAGCTTGTCACAGGAGTATTCGTTGTAATCTCATTTCCACCTGCCAATGAAACATACCATCCACCGAAAGTGAATCCGGCTCTCTCGGGAGTTACAAGAGATGTATATTTTCCGTTATAATAAACTGTTATCTGTTTATCAGTATTTCCGTCATCAAACTGTCCGCCATTAGCACAGAGCGTAACTGTCACCGGCATGCCTTCCCACATAGCATAAAGTGTGATATTACCTTCTGTGGCAAGATTCAGCACATCAGCCTTATCTCCGTAGTTAATACCTGTACCATCCGGCTCCGTATTCCATCCGGCAAAAGTATATCCTTGTTTCGTAAACAAACACTGAGGAAGAATTGATGATGTACCATAAGTACATTCAAGGGAATTCATTGTTCCTGTTCCGCTATTTGCATCAAAGACAACTGTATATTTGTTTGCCTTCCACTGTGCATACAAGGTGATCGTCGCACCCTGTACAGATGACATATTCTTTACTGATGCCCCGTCAGCATAGGCCACACCTTTTCCGTCAGAAGATGTATTCCATCCTGTAAAGGTGTATCCTTCCTTCGTAAATCCGTTAGCCGTCAGAACAATCGAATTATCATATGAACACTGTGTCATCGATGCTGATGTACCTGTTCCACCATTTCCGTCAAATGCAATTGTATATGTAATCGGTGTCCATTGGGCATACAATGTAACCGTTCCGCTTGTTGCCAGATTTGCCACAGTTGCACAGTCTGCGTATGATGTACCCGTTCCATCGGCTTTCGTATTCCAGCCTGCAAACATATAACCTGTAAGCTTAAATTTATTATCAGTTAAATAATAAGCATTGTCATAGGTACAACCTGTCATTGATGACATCGTGCCGGTTCCACCATTACTGTTAAATGCTACCGTGTATGTATTGGCCTTCCATTTTGCATAAAGCGTAACCGTTGCTCCCTGGGTTGATGTCAGATTAGTTATACTTGCCTTATCTGCATATGATATACCTGTTCCATCTGCTTTTGTATTCCAACCATAAAATGAATATCCTGTCTTTGTAAATGTACATGTCGGAAGAGTTTTAGCACTATCGTAAGTACATGAAACGGAACTCATCGTACCTGTTCCACCATTTCCGTCAAATGCAATTGTATACGTAATCGGTGTCCACTGTGCATATAACGTTATTGATCCACTTGCAGCAAGGTTCTTTACACTTGCCTTGTCAGCATATGATGTTCCATTGCCATTTGATTGTGTATTCCATCCGGCAAACGTATATCCTGTTCTCGTATATGTATTTGCCGACAGTGTTATTTCTTCGTCAAATGCACATACCTGATTGTTCATGGTTCCTGTTCCATTATTGGCATTGAAAACAATCGTGTATGAACCTTTTGACCACTGAGCATAAAGTGTTACCGTCGCCCCCTGGGTCGATGTAAGATTACTTACGCTGGCTCCGGGAGCATACGATGTGCCTGTTCCGTCAGCCTTGGTATTCCAGCCTGTAAATGTATATCCGTTCTTTGTGAATGTACATGCTGGAAGAGTCTTTGCAGTATCATAAGTACATGAAACGGAATTAATCGTACCCGTGCCGCCATTATTGTTAAAAGCTATTGTATAAGTAATCGGCTTATACTCCGCATACACTTTTAAACTCTTTGTGGAACTATCAAAATAATATGTAGAACTAATCCCTGTAATTGTATATGTTGTATTATTTTTTATGTAATACCATCTTTTAAAAGTATATCCTTTAGGAGCTATAGGATTTTGAAATGATATACCCGGGCGTCCATATTTGTATGTGCTGGGATTATTTGCATTATTCGTTCCGTTTCCGACATCATAAATAATTGTATATGTTGGTCCATAATATACATATTGGGTTAATCCATAACCATACGTTCCTGTGCTGTCAACACTGGGAACCAACGCATAAACAGTTATCGCAACGCAATTATTTTCGCTATATTCAATCCCTGAATAATCGTTAATCTCATATTCGTAATTTGTTTTTCCCTCTTCAGAAACTATACTAATTTCCTTTTGGTTATAATTAATCTCATAACCTGTCGCTCCATCTACGGCTTCCCAATAAAGCTTGATTGTATTATCATCGTCCGTATAATAAGTAAAGTTGGGGGCATCAGGATATACCGTTATCTCCTTGGAGCCGGTAATATTACCACATGTTGCAGTAATTGTTGTTTTACCAACACCTACCGTCTTCACTTTTCCTGTAGAATCTATTGTTGCTACGTTTGTATTGGATGACGACCACGTCAAACCTTCAAGCGACGCTGTTGAAGGATTTGCCGAAGCCGAAAATGTATATTCACTGTATCTCTTGAATTTTTGCGAGTCTGCGCTGACAGAAATCGAAATCAGTGTGTCAGCATCTACCGTTACAGAAAATGTTTTATATATCGTATTATCAGCATCGCATTTTACTGTAATAACTGCCGTTCCTGAACTAACTCCGGTGACAACTCCATTAGCCACAGTCGCTATACTTGTATCAGAACTTGTCCATATCAGTTTCCTGTTTGTTGTATTACTTGGATTAACTTTTGCACTAACTGTATAACTTTGTGTTACACCAAGAGTGATTCCGTTAGATAATATTTCATCGTCTATTTCAATGCTTTCAGGAGCAACAATTTCACCTGATTGAACATTATTGGTAAAAGCCTTTATTCTAAGATTAGAATTTGTAAGATTAGAATAATAATTTGTAAAATCTCTCCACGAACCATTATATATATAACTCTCTCCGGCATCCGCATGAGTCGTTACCTGATACCAGTCGCTTGTTGAAACAGGCTGTTCATATCCCATTTCAGCTGTATAACCTTCTTTAGACAGAGAGATTACGACAGAAAATTTAGTGTTTTTTTCAACTGTGCATGGTTTTTTTAATTTAACTGTATAATATCCTGCGTAAGTAGTAGTTCCGGTCTGTGTAGCAATCAAAGTACCACTCTCCGGATTAGTCCCCGTTACATCGCCATATATATTTACAGTATAAGTAACATTTGATGTCGGTGTATAAAAAGCAATTGCTTCTATAGTTTCTCCTAAATCTCCACCTTCTGCATGTGCTGTGAAGACATTTGCAAACTTTGTTCCCGGAACAGAATTTGACTGCATACCTCCATCGTATTGATAATTATTGTCATAGTTATTTTCTAGTTCAAACACATAAGATACAGCATCATCATCAATAGAAGGTTCATAATATGACATCCAAAAATATCCTGAATAACTATAGACAGTTCCTGTTGTCCAGCTATTTCTGATAAGCCATGCACCATCTCCTGCCGGCTGAGTAGCAAAATTTTCTTTTGCAAAACTGTCATCCCATCCAACAATCGTAACAGCGTGATTTGCTGTAAGTCCGGATGCTCCTGAGTTGTAATAGCAATTATTTGCTGTACTGTAGATATTTTGGGATGTAACAGCAGACATTGAATTTACAGCATAATAACTGATTCCTACAGCACCATAATCATACACCATTTGCTTTACTGCATTTATATCAGCCTGAGATGTTGAAATAGTAGTTTCATAGCAGGCCGTCATATGTGCTAAATCGGTATATGCAATCCCGGTGCTTAATCCATTCACAAGTGCTGATGACGCATTTGAATAAGGGGCTGTTTCTTCACTTGCAGCTCCAGTCCATGAAAACAACACATTTTCAGCAAGAGAGATATTTCCTCCTCTATCCATAAAGGTATCGTTTAAACATGCGTTCGAATCACCATCAAGTCCACCCAATGGATCAATTACCGTATTATAAGAAAAGTAAGCTAAATGTAACTCAGATAAGTCGACACTTGGATCCACAAATTCCTGCTTTATTAAACTAATTTCAGCGAGTGCCATTGCAGAATGAGCCCAACAGGTTCCATACGGATACTGATTACGAAGATCTGGAAGATTCGGTGTAGTATATGAAACAGGAAGGACGCTTCCCCTAAGATTTGGAACATAATTTGTCGGTTTGACATTTACATTCTCAATATCTATGGTATCCTCTATCTCATTATTACCTCCGGTCGGAAAATCAGGGACCTGACTGTAATCATCCACATCATTATCCGACACACTATTGTCAGATACAGTATCTTCTGCGTCATTGTTTTCAGAATACTCCGAATCATTATCTGAAACTGACGATGGTTCATCCGGGATATTATCTGATTCATCGCCTGCAGCATCTCCCGATTCGTCGTAGGTATTATCCGACACTGTTTCGTCTGCGTCATCACTGGATACGCTGTCATAATTCGCTACATTTCCGGATACGCTTACGTCCTCTCCATCATTAACCGTTCCGGCATAAACTGTCTCCGGAATATAATTAAAGAGCAGGAGAACTGCCAGCATTATCGAAAAAATTCTTTTTCCCGCTTTTCTACTTTTAGTTCTGTTCATAAATCCGCCTCCATTCGACGAAAATACATTAAAAATCACTATGCTGTCATCGCTTAAATCAATAAAGCGTGCTACCTATATTTTACTATTTTCCGACATATAAATAAAGGGTTAACACATCTCTGTGTCAACCCTGAAAACACCCGCACCAAAAAAGTGGTATGGCCCGGCTTCTTATTCATTTTGCTACGATTTTTTGTTTTTCTCATGATACAGTGAGATTTTCATTCCTTTTTGAAAATCATGAGCCATTTTAACTTTAGTTATATAATTTTTTGCTATCGCCTCGGCTTTTTCTTTAGGTATACCATAGGCTTTATATAATTCTTTGCACTCTTTTTCAGACGGTAACAAAGATAAATCTACAATATCCTTGTTTTTTACATTTTTTAACATTTTTTCTTCTGTCTGATAGAATCCGGTAATCTGCCTTTTCAATAATGACACACGTGATAATACCTCTGCTTTTTCAGAGAAAAACATACTGTTACCAGAATCAAAAATAGGGGCCGGTCCAATATACTCAAATGTATCCGGGTTACGCAGAATTCCAAAGTTTAGGAGATGTTCATCAGTATTACTTATAATAAAATCCGTCATAGTCTGATAATCCATGAATTCCTGCATTACAACTTTTTTAATTCCGGCATTTGCACAAATCCTAATATAATTATCGTATGGTGAGCTTTCACTCTCATTTTTTGAACTCTCTATTACTTCATATGCCGGGACAAATTCCAAATCTTCACTCGTAAATGCTTCACAACGACAAATAACTCCATTGTCGTCCGTCTTTTCAGCTGTATATGATACGAATGGTATCTTTGTCTGTTGTCTCTGATGAATCATTGTGGCAAAGACTTCATTTATTGCCTGCTGACCAAAATATTTATAACTTTCTTTTACCAGTGACGGCTTTTCCGTACTCAAATCCCAATATTTATCCATCTGACCTCCAAGAGAAGCATTTGGATCATATGATGTCTCGTTATGATATGGAACTTTACCGTCATTGTATGGTGAGAGATTGGAAAAGGATATGTCCTCATATACCAGTTTCATACTGATAGGCCTTATCCAATAAGCGTCCGTCATCGAAAGTGCCAGATTTTTCACGAGATACTTTTCCGTATTGATATAACCGTTGTGCTTCAGGATATCCTGTACCATTTTTCTCGAAGCCGGTACAGCTCGACCCTCCCACCATTTTATTATTTTTCTCTCGTCACAATTTCCCAGAAAAGGAGATTTTCCTTTCCCAGAATCCTTATATGATCGGATATAACTGCTATCATCATCAATAACCATTGCACCGCATATATCATTTTTATGCATCAAAAAATATTGCCCCATTTAATACCTCTTCGTCCTTCTTCCTCTTTAAATAATCATCAATAGCTACTTCAGCAACCAGACTATTGTACTCTTTGTATGCATCAGGTATAGCTTGCTTCAAAGTAATTATTGTCTCCGGCTCATTATCTGCCAATATCTGTAATTCCATCTCTTCACCATTATTCGTGGCAACCCACTGATAAGATACTTTTCTGTAAATCCCTCTGCTGTTTTTCAGAAGAGGAAAAGGATTAAGGAGCGATTTCATATCGCAATCAAAGTAAAGGCATAACTTGTACACTGTTTCGGATGTGATATTGTTAATATTTTTCTTATCGTTATATATCTCATTTAAAACAGTATACGGTATGCCGGTTTCATGACTTATTCTATACAGACTTTTCCCACACTCTCTCACTTTTGATTTAAAATACTCATTCATTACTCCAACCTCGTAATTAAATTATAACGCGTTCACGTTATATATTCAATAAGTATCATGATTCTTCCTAAAGTAAATGTATGCAATAAAAAACCATACCCCGTCTTGCATAACAGGATATGGTTTTCGTTTTAATTTTGGACCTGCGACAGCTCCTTTACATAATTGCTTGTGTCAGAACATCATTGTTTTCAGTGAATGAGCCTTCAGATGCATTGGAATAATCATAGCTATATTTTCAGATCCCATGTATGATACCGGTGCGATGTTGGCCATATCAAGAGTATTGGCTGAAGCCATGTCACTGCTGAGAGTAGCTGCCCCAAGGGCATCTGTATAGGAAGGATAACATGCCTGACATCCCACTGCAGCAACAGGAGAGGGAATATACTTCCATCCGTTGTCTCTTACCCAGCCTGTCACCAAAGAACCATCGCCGCGTATCTTGTACTGCCTGTTTTCTCCGTCAACCTCTATTGTTATCTCACCTGATAAGTCATATTCTTCACCTTTTATGATTGCCGTTACGCGATCCGGTGTTGCCAGCGCACCGTCATCATCAAAGAGATAAACCTTTAAACCAATCTTTTTAAGGCCTGTCACTGCCTCGCCTGTTGCGGGATCACAGTAGTACATCAGACCACCGTCTGCGACCCATCCTGACACTGCTGTTCCGTTTTTGCTGAGGAATATCTTTTTATCTCCGTCATCAACCCATGTCGAAGTATTATTGACACTCTTCAGGACTCCGTTTTTATCTGCTATGTAGTCTTCGCCCTCAATTTTTACAGTATCATTTACAACGAGCGTTGGCTTTTCGCTACCATCAGCATTAAAGTAGTATGTCTTTTTATTGATTACGGTCATACCACGAGCAGCAGCTTTCGTATTTGAATCGAAATAGTATATATCACCATCATCACTCTGCCAGCCGGAGAGAGCTATGCCGTCAGAATCAAACATGTACCAGTCATCGTAGTACTGCTGTAATCCTGTCTTTATTTCACCATAGTAATAATTATCATCAATACCACTAAAGAGATATGTATTACCATTAATATCTACCAGACCTGCTGCGACCTGACCAAAACTATGATGATCATCACCCGCCTCAAGACAATATACCAGTCTTTCATCAGCAGAAGGATCTATATCGACCCATCCGGATTTTACCTTTCCTTCGGGATCAAAATAGAAACGCTCTCCGTTTATTTCTCTATAATCATCGTCTCCAAGTACCTTCTTACCGTCATTGTCAAAGTAGTATACCGCCTCGTCAATTTCGACAAAATCATTCTTTACAAGAGTACCGTTGGCTGCAAAGAAGTAATCCCCATCTCCCAGAGATACCAGACCACTCACCATAGCGCCGGTCGCATCATAGTAATACCTGTTATCTCCAACTGTTCTCCATCCAATGACTGTTGCCCCCGTCGTTTCATCCAGAAAATATGTCTTTCCTCTGTATGTAAACTCACCGGTAACCATTGCTCCTGCATGCACATCACCATTTGCATAAGGATTAAAGTAATATAATTCATCATCTATGGTATGCCAGCCTGTCTGAAGGGCTCCCGTCTCCGGATTGAAATAATACTTATTACCATCTAAAACATCCCATCCGGTTAGCATATAAGATGTTTCAGGATCAAAATAGTAAGTACGTCTGCCGACAGTTGTCCAGCCTGTTGCAAGAGTATGGTCACTTTTTACATATGTCGTGTTTCCATCAGCGTCAATAGTAAAGCCCTGGGTGAATACCGTAACAGTGATTGAAGCGCTTACTCCGGTTCCTCCATTAGCGGTTGCTGTAATTACAGCCGTTCCGGTTCCCTTGGCCTTTACAAGTCCGGTAGATGATACATATGCAACAGCTGTATTTGAACTTGACCATGTCACAGATTTATCCGTTGCATTATCCGGCATAACAGAAGCGGTTAACTGTAATGAATTTCCATTAGAAAGAGTGACCTTATCATCTTCTACTCCTGGACCGGTAATTGTTATATCCGTCGCCGGAGTTCTCGCAATTACCGTAAGCGTTGCTTTCTTATTGGAACCGTCTGTTGTTGTAGCGGTAATGGTTGCTGTACCGTCTGCATATGTATGAAGTGTTCCATTATCATCAACTTCGGCAACATTACTGTTGGATGTCGTCCATGTAACATTTTTATAATACGTATCTGTCGGATCAAATAATACATCAAGGACCCTTGAACCTCCTGTTTCAATAGTCACCGAACTTACAATGGATCCCTGACACATTATATGTATCCCCGTAGCCTGCTGAGCCTTTACGGTGACGGTACATGTAGCCGACTTATTACTTCCGTCAGTACTTGAAGCCTTTATAACAGCTGTTCCGGGGGCAATAGCCGTAACATTGCCATAGATATCCACTGTTGCAACCGACTCATTTGACGATGACCATACAAGATCAGGGTTATCTGCATTTGCAGGTTTTACTGTTGCAACAAGCGATATCGTATCACCCACAACATCACCATCTACCATACCAACATAAAGTGTGCAGGATGTCTTATTCAGAGTAATCGATGAAACATTTACTGCACCGGATGATGAACCTGATGATACAACCTGGTATGGATATGAGGCGTCACCGGATGTGACAATCTTATATCCGGAAGCTACATATACGTTCTGCTGTCCTGTCCCATTGGTGTAATCCATATATTTGAAGACTATGCCTTTTGACGCATCCACAACATCAGCAAATTTTCCGCCTTTAATCTCTACCTTTCCTGCGCCCCAGTATCCGTATGGCTGGGTACAATTTACAAATTTGAGAGATCCTCCCGTCATTGTCAGATCGCTAAATTCAAGGCCACTTTGCAGTCCCTGCATGGTAAGTGTTCCCGTACCGGTTATTGTTAATTCACCTTCCTTCAAATACGTATAGTTCGAATCAGGTCTTCCAGTTGATATTCCGCTTGTACCGGTAAAGTTCGGATCGGAATCTATCAGATAATTATCTCCAATAAGAGTCAGATGAACAGTTTTTCCTTTTGCATCAATTATTGAATCGTAATTCTCCACATCAAATACAATAGTTACATTCTTTAGTGTGATATAGGACTCAGCTACGGATGGTGTAATTTTCATACTGCTTGAAGCTATGGTATCACCGTTTTCATCTTTGCCCATTTCAATTGTTATGGGTTTATCAGTTAAAATATAAAAATTATTTCCGCTTGCGAAACAATCACTTGTACCTTCCGCGTTTATCTCCGTTCCATCGTTGAAATAAACTATGAAATCACCAACCTGCTTTGGTATGACATCAGTTGGATCTGCTTCGGTAAATGTGGCACTTACTGTTGTCGCAGTTGTGATATTGCTTAATTCAAGCGTATAAACTCCACCGCCCTCGCTGACAGGAGTAGCCGGCACACCGTTAACCCTAACCGTATCAATAACAAATCCTTCCTCAGCTACAAATGTAGCTTTTGCACTTGAACCTGATGGAATCCTAAGGCTTGAAGGATACGATGTACCATTTGCACCCGCCGTTGCAGTTATCTTTACTACATTTGACGGAAGAGTCGGCTTGGCTGTTATTGCATTAGGGAATTCATATCCCAAATCATCATCTATCCAGTGGTCTGACGAAAGAGCACTCCAAGGCACATTAAAATACTTAAAATTTGACGTAGAACCATTATCATCCCATGTAGGGTCACTGTGGTAATATGCTCCATCTATTTTCGCTATTACCCATGCATGCCCCTGTGACCACTGGCCCGGTAAAGCTGCCTGACCGGGTACATATGAAGCCTTTATTCCTGCTCTCTGAAGGAGATATACATATGCTTTGGCATAACCGGCACATACGCCTTCTCCATTTACCATAGCCTCATACGCTCCCTGGTCTCCTGCATCAAGATTATAAACAACATTTGCCACCAAAACCTGATAGAGCGCATAGGCCTTTTGATAATCAGTCATCGTATCTGTGATTCCGGCTTCTCTTAATAGTCTTACCGTGCTCTCCTCAAATGCCTTCTGTCTTCTTATAAGTTCGTATCCCTGAACCGCAGATTCTGTACTCAGGTTTACAACCAGACCTCTTGAACCGCCTCCCCATGAAGATGACCACCACCAGATAAATTCAGGATGATCATTTACTACAGCATTATGAATCATACCGGTCTCTGCCATTGAGAATCCATAATTCATATGATAATCTGCATCAAACTCACTACCACCGGTAAAACTTACTGCAGCAGCGTATACGGCATCATACGCCTGACCGTAATCTTCATTCATGGCATATAATGTTTCTCTGCCTATATAATTCGAAAGATACGCCTTTGCATCGTCCGGCATATATACCGACACATCATATTTATCATATTTATTTTTGTTATTTGTATATCCGACTCTATAAAGCCTCTGTATGCCGTCACCCCATGTCTCTCTGCTGGCATTTACACCATATACTGCATCATATGATGCATTACCAAGAGCATATGTACCTCCGGTTATTATGGCTGAATCTTCAGAATACACATTTCCGTTTTCTACAGGGCCAAGGTCAAAATAACCGTCACATTCTATCCTAAGTGCTCCGTATTTTACATATATACTATAGTTGTCATACACATCTGTATCCTCTTTTTCTACATAAGAAGTCAGATTGCCGTGTCCCTTTATACCTATACCATATCCGCCTTGCGCATATATTCCGTATGCTGCCTGGTAACTACTTGAGTCAGCTACTTTGGGTCCAATGAGTGTATTATCGCCAACAAGTGTAACCGTTATGCTCGAAGTATAACTATCATAACCTACATACGAAAAGGCAGCAAAACGATTGATATAATCTGTAATATCCTGATAACTGAAATCACTTGCATTGATAAATGCATTTTGCTCTGACATATCAATATGCACATTGTCAAGTGTGATATGTGCTCCGTCATGGATACCATGGGATGAGTATCCTACCCTGATGCTCTGGTCTGTTACTGTCACACCATCCTTCATTGATACCGTGACAGGGCTTGTCGTATATATATACAATACTCCCTGACCCTCGCTCATTGTATAGAAGCTGACATCCCCCTCAAATTCCGTCAGATCCTCCGGCATATCAACCGTCACGACAAAATCACAGTCTCCGCCGCTGTATATTCTGTCTCCGTTTTCATCCTCCGTATATGTGAAGATGCTGTCTACTACGGGTTCTACTGTATCCGGTGTTTCAAATATTTCTTCTGCCGTGTTGTCACTGATTGTATTACCACTAACAGAATCGTCATTTTCAGTATCTTCTCCTACGATATTATCTGATATATTATCTGATATATTATCTGATATATCATCTTCACCGGTCGTATCATCCGGGGCGTCCGGTACATCTTCACCTGTATCATCCCCGGAGACCGAATCCGTATCATTTGTATCCTCATTTGTGATATTTTCGGATATGGAATCTTCGACCTGTTCCGGTTGATCTCCGGCAAAGGATGTTAACGGCATATAGGTAAATACCATTATCAACACCAGAAGAAAAGATATGCTCCTATACAGGTTTTTTCTCTTTTTTCTTTTTCTGAATCCGGTTAATTTCATAGGCTGGTCCCCTTTACATCAGATAATGATCAAAAAACTCTGATCCTTTTACTTAATATTCAGATAAATTATATTGTCCTTATGAACCGATTAACACTACACCGTAGTTTGGAATCCCACCCTTTTTAAGGGTAGTTTATCGGGTAGGCGCATATTTATAAGGGTTTTGGGACTTCGTTCTCATTGTTAAATATTATTAAATGTGATATTCTCACTAGGTAATGAAAAAAGAAATGATAAGAAACACAATTTTAACTACCCTTCTCATAGGTATAGTTTACTCATGGGTAGGTACAGGATATTTATGCTGGATATACAGATTATTGGACAGATTGCCCGAAGAGACTGTGGATCTTTTTGCTAATATCATAGATTATTTTGTACAGGCACTCGGTATCGTTGCATTTTCAATTTTCACTAAAATATGTTGTAAAAGAAACCTGTTTAATTTAAAAGTATCATTTACGATATCAATTGTCTGTGAGCTTATTTCTATGATAATCGCCATAACAGTTTCGACCGTTCAACTGTCTGTTATATTCGGAATATCCATGGATTTCTTCTGCGGTGTTATTTTCGCATGTTCACTGATGTACCTGACAGCCCTCGAAAGATTTAAGGCCATAACTATCGGAATCGGATGGTCAATCGGAACCCTGTCATCCTGGCTGGTATCCATTCCAATGGATGGAGAATTCCTAAAGAGCGACTTTTCTCTTGTCCTGTATGGATTACTTGCTGTCATCTCATTGCTTATAATTCATTTCCCGCTTAATGATGCCGGGGATAAGATCAATTCGGTAAAGGAAAAACCTTCTAAAATCCCTGCCAAAATCATAGTTTTGTCTATGCTTACGATAACATTTATAGAAACAACCCGCAGTCTTGGATTTATGTTTCCTATCTCCGATTTTACAAGCGGGTCTGTCAATATAGAGTACAGCAGGGCTTTTTCTGTAGTAGGGCTCATAATAGCAGGCATAGTATGTGACAGATCAAGGCAGGGCGGTCTGCTGCTATGTGTCGCCACACTCATATGCCCGTTCATATCCCTTCTGTTTAACAATTTTTCAATCGGGAATATTGTGGTTTGGGCACTTAATTATGCTATAACCGGATTTATAACCGTTTACAGCATTACATTATTTTCGGATTATGCGCAGGATGCGGTTTTTCTCGCCGGATTCGGAACACTTTGCAGACGAATAGGTGAATCCGGCGGAACTCTGCTCGGTACGCCCCTGCTTGATTATCCCGTTATCCTTATTATCCTGATATCCGTATTTTTCTTAACTTCTGTAATATGCGCGGTATTACTTTGGTGGAATGTCTATCTGCCCGGTATAATGATCAAAAATAATACTTCCCCCGATACCGTTAATGAAGAGGAGAAGTTAAGGGCCTTTGCAAATGCGAACAATCTTTCCTCAAGAGAAATAGAGGTTTTGCAGGAAGTGATCAAGGGCGGTTCAAACAGCAAGATTGCCGAAGCCCTGTTTATCTCTGAAAATACCGTCAAATTTCATATGAAGAATATCTTAAAGAAAACCGGCGTACCCAACAGGACCGAATTATCGAAAATGTTTAATGAGCATAAAAACAACGAGGGGCTGTAGCTTTAATGCGACAGCCCCTTTAAGATTCTTAGTACATTACGCGAGAATATACAATATTGTTGCCGGATTTCATCATGCTGCAGCCTGTTACAAAGTTGTTTTCCGTACCAAATACACTTACATCTGTCACCTTTGCTGCTGTAGCAAAAATCGTACCTACAGAGATAATCACCTTATTGTTTTGTGATTTATAATCACTGTTACTGTAATACAATCCCAATATTGCCTTTGCACCGTCCGATATTACTGTACCTGATATGGTCAGCATTGGCTTTCCTGCTTTATCCTGTTTGTATTGTATAGTACTGTCTTCTCCTTCAAGGGCAACATTTGCCATGGATATTTTTCCCTGTCCAACAGTTTTATCCCTGATAGCACTCACTACTGTTTCATTAAGAGTAGTGATACCTGTAAGATTTATGTTGGCGGCTTCTATTGAAGATCTGATTATTTCTGTATCTTTAAGTGATATATTTCCTGTTTCACATACTATATTAGATTCTTTTATATATCCTGATGTCTGACATGTTATAGTCGCCTTTGCTACGCGTACCATTACATATGAATTCTGAATATGTAAATTTTTTACCGTGATATTTTTTAATATTCCGGCATAATCATCTATACTAGAACCATACACATCGAGACTTCCTCCGCTTATCTTGTTTATAAAATATTCCAGATATGCTTCATTTAGTTCAAGAGATGTATTGTTTCCAATATTGATTGCCAGCCCGGATGTATTATTCGAATAATAATACATGGTGGTATTGCCACTCTTATAGCTTGACGTCTTCTTAACAGGTCTTACAGATATATTTTCAAATGTTGTCGGAATATTGACCACAAGTGATGTACCTGAAGTATATAGCGTGCACTTTCCATCTCCGTCGATATCATTAGCTGCTCCCGGTACTTCTACATTCTCACCCTTAACAGTCACACTTGCAGCATTTTTAGGAAGAGTTACAGCCTTAATCTCATTTGACGTATAATAAAATGCTCTGCCCGTATCTTCTTTAAGTGTTATTTGATAATCTGCTGTCTTATCCGCAATCTTATCAATGTCTGTTACAGCATCCATAAATGACACAAATTGAGATGAATAATCATTCTCATCGGTTACCGTAATGCTCATTATCTGTGAAGTCAGATAAATAAATCCGGAAACTTTGTTGATATTTGCATTCGTAAACTTTTCTGAATGAGCAAAATTCGTATATACATTGACGATATCGGTAGGTACCTTTGCCATATCAGCAAGTCTCATCTTGTTAAGCACTGCGGTGGTCTCAGTACCATTTGTGACAATACCGTCGAGCTCTTCCATTCTGTAATATCTGTTATGACCGATGGTTGTGTCCTTAAAGACAGGTCTGATACCTATCTCTTCCATACCTCTAACATAACCGGTAACCTTTAGCATTGGTGATGCAGCCTTTGGTGCGTCAATAAATAATTTATCATCTCCTTCTGTTCCATATATCGAACCAATCGAATAATTCTGAAGTATTGCACTCCTCGTTGAAATATCAACTGTTCCCATTACATTAAGAGTTCCCATGCTGATACTGTCTGCATACACCGTACAATCTCTTAATGTAAGGGTTCCTTTTGTACCCTTAATAGAAGACACAAACAAATCAGGCCATTGGGCTACCTGTCCGTATGATATGTCTTTTGTTATCGCATTACCCATATCAAGAGATGCCGTTCCAAGATCAAGTGCCACCTCTCCAAGCTCTATAAATGCTTTATTTGCAATTTTACCGCAGTTAAGTACAACATTCTCAAATGTTGTATCAACCGCAGGCTTTATTGCACCGGTAAATTGGATCTCGGTTATGTTTATGCCATCAACAGTACCTTTTATTGTAAGAGATGATGCATTGGCAGCCGCCGGATAAGTAAATGCTCCGGGGTCCTTGCCGGCAGCCGTAGTTGTCACAGCGCCTGTACTTAAGAATGTAATGGTATAATCAGTCTTGTTTTTCCATGTATTAATAGACTTAATCGCCTCTGCATAGTCTTTTGCATATGTGAATAAACCATCTGCCTCAACTGTGATTACCATCTCGGCTTTATTTCCTATACGGATATTATTACCATTTTTATATGACACAGTCGGTTCATCGCCCGCGATCGTTTTTCCTTCTGTTTCTCCATAAGGATATGCGGTAAATACAGATGTATCTGCTAATGGAGCATATATAAGATCTTTATCAAGATAATTCTCATCTTCGTCAGCCAAATAGCTCTCATCATTTATTGTTGCATATGAAAGCGTTTTATCTGATGTATCAAGTAATCTTATGAGCACTTTTGTATTTTCAGATTCAACTGTCTTATTGATCTTGAACTTGGCCGGTCCTGCGGCTCCGATCCACGGTCCTTCAAATCCAAGATTTGAATCAATCTTTATCGTATCAACAGTTGCTGTTCCTAAAGATACAAAGCCGGCATCCGATCCTTTCAGATAAAGGTTTCCGACCGTACTGTTTCCTCCTGCGATCACTGTAGCTCCTGTAGTGCCATCTACTGTGAGATTATAAACATTTGTAAATCCTGCCTTCAATGTAATATCAGAATCGACATATACGTCCGTTACATTCTTCGTTCCGACGATCTGGTTCAGATATCCTTCTATACTGCACTCAATCAGGTTAAGTGTCACCTCTCCTGATTTGTCAGCGCCGTTTCTTCCGAGTGTTATCTTGCTTGTCTCTGAATTAACCATGACGCCATTCTTATCTGCTGCCGCAACAGGTACCATCTTTATACCTTCAAATGTAAGGCTTCCGCCTGCTGCCACAAATGCTGAGATATCACCGCTGAAATACATATCTGTTTCATCACCGTCAAATCCCGTGATCTTTATCGACCTTGCAGTATTCGTTGTAGGCATTTCTATTTTTGAATGTGCAACAGTATCTATCACATTTACATCAATCGTATCATCAATGTATACAGTATAGTCCGCTGTCCTGTCGGCTATTGCCTTGATCTGATACAGTGCCTGGTTCATATCGATATAATATGCATTAGGTTCACTGTCCCCGTATCCGAGTGCAGCTATAGTATTCTGCATGCCTGACGGAAGATAATAGAATCCATCCTTTGATTTGACAACGATTGAGGATGTACCGTTATATGATTCATTTAATTCGCTTGTACCGATCATAATCTTTATATCAGACACGGTTACAAGTGGTGCTACAAAGAGCTGTTTATTTGCAGGCTTAGAGATTTCTGAAATATTTTCAACAGTATATTCTGCTACTGTATATTCATTACCTGCTTCATTTGTCATCTTAACAGCAAGCTGCCCGCCATTATAGTTTGTTACTCTGCCGTTAATCTTCAGCTGGTTAGCATCCTTTGCTGTTCTTGTATATTCAACTCTATTATTACCCTCTCTGTTTATTATATTCTCAAGGGTTACCGTTCCCTTTGCTGAAAGGACCGATCCATTATTCAGGGTAAGGGTCATGTTTTTCGTAGTTGTGACATTACCAATGATATTAATCTTTAGATTAACAATGGCCAAATTATTGCTGATCACCAGTGTTTTAAGTGTCAGAACTCTTTCATCCCCATATCCCTGGAAAGAGATACCCGCTGTTTTTGCAGTTGCCGGAATTGTCACTGTAGTTGTTGAATTACCGATATCATCCAATAGTATAATGGTATAATGAACTGTCTTATCATTAATAGTATTTATAGCAGACATCGCTTCAGGTATACTGTTGTAATATCCGATAACTGCATCTCCAGCAACGTCTGCCATTTCATATTCATTTTCAACTGCGACAAGCGCTAAATGAATATAGCTTCCGTCATATGCTCTTATCAGAGTTTTATCTTTAATAAGTCCGATTCCACGCTGTGCTTCATCGCTATCCGGATTAAATCCTTCAACTTCTGCAATAGTTGCAATAGTTCCGTCCCCGGCATAATCTGAATTAACGACCGTAACGAAATCAGCGGCATTGCATTTTGATGCACTTAGCAGCGATACAGGTGTATCTACTTCCGGTATGATCAGATCATAATCATTGATATCATAAGCCATTATTCCTACCGCTATAGGATAACTTTCCGCATTAAAAGTACCCGTTATACTCAGGAAAGGTGTCAAAGCATTATCATTCTTCTGTCTGCCAATCAGTACCAGATTGTTTTCTGCACCTGCAAATACTGTTCCGGATATCGTAAATGCTCTGTCAGCTATAATGATATTCTGATTAGCATCATAATTTGATGTTATATCTTTTAATGTTATTGATCCTTCAACGTGAACAGTGTTTCCAAATCCTGCAAAAGTAGATAAATTCATTGAAGCATCTTTACGAGTTGTTCCCTTATTATCAGATATATATCTCTTCATTAGAAGTACGGCATTATCATCAAGATATACTGTACTCATGTTTTTGAACTCGCCTTCAATAACATTACATCCATCATAAGATGCACGTAACTGATCAACATCATATCCGGCAAGCAATCCTGTATCTCCTACAAGAGTAAGAACTCCTGTCCTGCCGCCGTCTATAATCACTCCCCTGCCTTCAAAAACAACATTCTCAAAAGAAACCTGCTTGCCACCAAGAGATATATTAAGAGCCGCGCGGTATGGATAATTGACGTCTGTCATATTTACTGATGCTTCAGCATCTATAAAAGTAACATTGCTTATGATTGTATCTGTTGTAAAAGCAAGCTTTGATACAGCAGTAACTTTTCCGTTCTTAGCTGTTCCATAATAAAGATTGACATTACTGTTTGAAGTGATAGTCAGACCGGCAAGCTTTGCTGTTGCAGGCATAGTAAATGCCTCCGGTGCTCCCACATTCACGTCTCCGTTTGCATCAGCTCTCAGAACCACCGTGTAATAGTTGTTCTTATTATTTATATTATTGATTTCTGTAACAACATCCGCAAAAGTAAGACAGGGTATCGTATTATCATCATATTCCAAAATATATGGAACATAATTTCTGTTTATATAAACAAGATTACCTGATTTCTTTATCATCATTCCTGTACCGGTCACATATTTCACACCGTCTGGATCAGTCTTAAGTGCTTTTGCTATTATAATACCTGTGTCAGTAGCATAACTTGAATAATTGATAAAGCCATATTCCTCAACAGGTACATATGTTTTTACGCCATCTACTGTTTTTTCGGTAAGAGCACCGATTTTTAATTTATCTCCGGAAATCTTTCCGTTTATAGTTATATTTGGAGTTGTAGCGGTTATCTCATTATTCTTTTGCGTAATTTTTACCGTACCCTCAAATATTGCACCGGTTTCACCAGCCTGAGTCAGGTCACCTATGTTAACTGTATCTGTTACGCTAAGCTTTATGCCATCAAGAGAGATAGTTCCCACATTGTTAATCTTGCCGTTTACTTCAAATAATCCAAGATTACCTGCTGTCGCATTTGTATCTATGATATTAAGGCATGATGTACCTGTAGCTGAACCACCTGTTATACCGGTAACGATTCCGTCAATATCAGTATTCTTTAATGTCAGAGCATATTTATTAAGCGACATGCTTAATTTACCCTGCGACGGAACGAGATTTACATTTTCGAGAGTCAAATCACATGTAAGGGCCGGAAGAGCATTTAATAAATTAATTGCAACCGGTTCAGCTGTTGCACTCTTTATGGTGAGGGCTGCCAGGCTTGTCGCCTTGGGCATAGTGAAATTCGCAGTGCTAACTGTTACCGTCTCACAATCCTCCGGATTGATGCGGATCTCATATTCGGCTGTAGCATTTGCAAGTTTGTCAATTTCTGCGATTGCATCAGCTAAAGTTTCGTATGAGCCTACCGGATTGCAGTACTCATCAACAAAAAATCCGGTCGTATACAGTGTTACCGCTTTAGGTGTAACTGCAGAAACCTTAATATCATTTCCCGATTTCTGAGTCAAAAAGTCAGCCGTGCAGTTTGTATACTCGGATTCATATGTTTCCTCATCAAAATAATAATCATACTCAAATCCGATTACGAAAAGTGATGCCGGTACCTTTGCTCCAGTCACAAGAGTGTGATCAGTGAAATCTCCATATGATATTCCGTTTCCTTTATCTATCTGATCCTCTATATATTTTGATCTTAATGATATTACATTATCCACATTAAGCTGGGCTGTATCAGTTCCATCACCTCCCGCTCCAAGAATAGTCACATCTGCAACTGTTGACGGATATCCGGTTTTTACAGTATTGCTTATTGTGACCTTATTTGTTGCCAGGTTTCCTGTGACAAATATGTTTTTGTCACCGTTTTTGTTAAATGCCCAGACTGTTCCAAGTGAAATGTTTCCGTCTGACTCGATTGTACTGTTTGTGATCATTAAAACTGAAGTAATCTGTATATCAGACGCCTTAACAATGTAATCACTGATTGAAGCGTCAGGCACACTAAATTTACCTGTCAATTCAAGAGCAGGTTTTTCTTCATACAAATTATTTCTCATCAGATAAATTGATGAATTACCTGTACCGGTAACAGACGCAATCTTACTGTAAAACTCCGAGTCAGACATATACAGACATTTGCCATTTAATGATACTGTCATTCCGGTATTATCTATGTATACGTCTCCGTTCTTAGCTATCGGTTTTAATATGACGCCTTCAACTATTAAATCTGTATTTAATGTGATATTTCCTATAAATGAAAGATACGGTCTTTCATCCTCTTCCTTAAATGTTTCAAAATTAGAACTTATTATTTTAAAAGACTTAACATTTTTGGGTAACGTAAGCGCTTCATAATTATCTGTATCACCCTCGATCATTATGGCATAATCGACATTTGTATTATTAAGTGAGTCGATGTATGTTACAGCATCGGACCATTTTACAAATCTGTCGAGCTCAGTAAACTCTCTATCAGGCGTGTATACCTCATTGGGTCCTAACGGTTCCACCGTTCCAACAATAAATGATTTCTTTCCGACAACCACATCGGAACCATATGCAATTAAAACATCATATTCGGAAAATTCTTCCGTTTGTTCCACACTTACATTATCTATTATTAATGAGAAGAAACTTGCTGAAAAAACTTTTGTTCCTGCGGGTGTACCGATCAGACTTCCATTGTTGTCTACGGTTCGAAGCAACATTTTAAAATCCTTATCCCAACAAGCATTACCATTAAAGGTTACGGAAGTATCATTTTTTCGATTAATAGTAATTACACGATCCTCACCTAAATAATTATCATATATATTTTCAAAATATGGATTATATAAAGTTGCGGTACTATTTATATTTAATGTACATCCACCATTAAAATATATTTCTCCCCTTGTTCCCATAGAAATATCATCAACCGTGAAAGATGAGCCTTTTTGAAGAATCAAATCATCCTGAACATACGCTTGACCCAAATTTACGGATCCTCTATTACAAAAAGTACCCGCTTTCATATCAAATGAATCGCATGACAATTTACATCCGGTGTTAACCTGAACCGCATAATTATTATCCGAATTAGTTTCAGAATCATAATATGAAGCGTATGAACTCGGGCCTTTTGTAAGTGTAATATTATCAACATCAAGAGATGGCTCAAAGGGACAAAAAACCGATGGAATACCTGTTCCATTCTCACTAATACCATAAACATATGCCTTTTCGACTGACAAACGTGCTTCATTCAATGTCAGATTTTTTATTGTCGCTTCACCTTTTATACTTATAGCCCTAAATGTTGACCAATCCATCAAAGAACATTCTGATGTTACATTATCCGCAACAAGTGTTGCTTTTGTCCATGAATATGTCCCATCTCCATTTTCTTCATATAAACAATTAACGCTTAACCAATCAGCGTTTATTTCCTTAATTGTCCATTTTCCCTGAGCAACAGAACATGATGCTGTTTCAATGATTGTATCATTTAATACTAATTTATTATTTTCTTTCGTTCGTAAATACACATACGGGGAACGTATTTCAATATTATCAAACAAGCATATTTCAGTTCCATTTTCACAGATTATATTCTCCGGCAGTACACTTAAATATTTTCCAAAAACATCATTTCCTGTTGGCGGCTCCAGAAAATTTAACTCAATTGAACCAGACTCATCTGCATTACTTACAATTTTTACATCATTTATATAAACATCGAGTTCACTATTATCTTTATCACCCGTTTTTATTGTATGACCATTCATATCAAGAGAATAAATTTCGGTACCATATTCACTTGTAATATTAAAAAATCGCACATATGATGGGATAATAAAGTCCTCTGTCATCTGTTCATTATTTTTAAGAATTATTTCATATCTTCCTGTTATCGGTGAATCATTATTTTCTGTTATAAATGTACCGTCATAAAATGCGCCAAAAGCCTCGTCAATGGAATCAAATAGCATATTTTCCACTGACCAGATTGGATTACCATTCTCATCATATTCATAAATTCCGCTAGGATATGAAACTCTTACCTTGTAACTATCATTCCCAACCGGCTCTAATTCCTCTAACTCAGCAACATTCTCAGAAATACTTTCTTCATCGATATCGTTTTCAGAAATACTGTCATCCTCGATCACTTCATCGACATCACTATCATCCTGTTCTTCCTGATCGTCCTGGATGTTACTGTCGTCTTCTTCATTATCAGGTTTATTATCTGAGATAGTTTCAGATGCATCCTCGCCGGAAACATCATTATTACTTTCCGATATTTGAACATCGTCAATATCATTGGATGCATCATCATTAAACTGAACATTATCAGACGAGATGCTGTATCCTGTACCATCATTGACCGAATATGCATAAGCTATCTCCGGTATATATGACAATGTCATTAATAGCGCAAGAAAAAAAGACAGCGCTCTCTTTACGAATTTCTTTCTTTTCATAATAATTTGCTCCTTTTCGCGATTACAAATAATTAACGGAAAAATTGTCAGAAAAAATAAAGATTTAAATGATAATCCGATATTTCCCCAATCTCCCTTTTATACACCCTAATAGATATTTTACCCCACAATCCCTTAAATTTTCTACGGTATTTTTGCTATATATTAGATGATGTTTATGGTTACTATTGCCATCTAATATTTCAAATCAAAAATGGACCCCGAAGGGTCCATTTAGGTAATTAAGTTTGATCATCAACATGATCGAACACAATATTATTTCCGGATTTTATGAATATCGGTTCCCCCCAATCTGTGTTCTCAAGAAAAATCCAATTATTTGCATCTTCAATATCAAGCTTCGGCGCAATCATGATTATGTCTCCGGTTTTTATAGGGAATGGTCTCGTATTATAGTAAACGCTTGTATCAGTTAACAACTCCGTACGAATACTTGCATTTGAGCCATCCTCTCTCGATACAGTTCCGCTGATATTGATCTGAGATTTTCCGGAAGCATCAACCTTTGCAGATAAATTAATATCGTGATTTGAAGCATCATCACCACCAATATAATCGTATTCCGTTACTCCTCCAATTGTCAGATTCTGAATTGATAACTTACCTGTTCCGGCAGCATTTTCTCCACATGCAGTAATTGTTCCACCATACGACATGGTATCACCTGTAAGTGTGATATTGGATCCATATATACAGTTTCCACCGCACGTATCAGTATCGGGATCACCAATGGTGGTTCCCTTCAATGTAACATTTGCAAGTGGCGCGTCAATTGAGGAATCCCCCATGATAACTGTCTTGTTCTGTGTCGTTATCGTGGTCTTTCCATTAGTCGTGATTACTGAATTGTCTGATAATATAAGATCTTTTACCGTTAAGCCTCCGGTTAATTTAACAATCGAAAAGTTGTCCAAATAAAGCGTATCTCCCGTTATCTTACCTGCCGCCATATAACAACCATACAGATCAAGATCAGCATTATTCGCAATATTGTATGACATCAGTGTGGGATTCTGCTCATAATAGTAACCAAGTGCAGGATTATTATACTTCTGCTTTACGCTCACAAACTGTACATGATCAAATACCGTAAGCACATTTACAGTTATCGATGTACTTGTGGTGCAGATACTTGTATCATACATTTCGCCGGTTTCTTCATCCTTACAACCTTTTATCATTACAAAAGCTGCATTCTTCGGAAGGGTTATTGCTCCGAATGCTTTTCTACTCCAGCAGTCGTAAGCTCCGACACAGTTATCTGTAATATGTATCTCATAGTCTGCATCTTTATCTGCAAGCTTATCAATATCAGCTACAGCATCTGCAAATGATGTAAACCGTGACATATACTCCTGACCACTCGTTCTAATAACATCTACGCAGAGATTATCCTCCCTTGTCAGATAAATGAATCCGCCTGACTTGGTAACAGATACTTCAAAAGGTGACCAATCAAGATCATATCCATTAGCCTGTACTCCCACACAAGAGGTAGGTACTTTTGCAATATCGGCTATTTTCATCTTAGCCATCTGAGCAGTATTCTCAGAACCTTCCAGAACCAGATCATCCAATTCTAATTCATTCAGATATCTGACCTCTCCGGATGAATCTTTCTTTATGGGACGAAGGATTAGACCGTAATCTGTAAGATTAGATATTTCCTCCCCCGTTTCATCATCCGTACTTATTTCATATCTATTATCAAGTCCCGTTACTTCACCTGTAATCTTGAGCATGGGTGATGATCCTATAGGCGTATCAATGATCAGCTGATCTTCATTAATTACATCAATATCTATACCGATAACAGATCCGATGGTAATATTCTTTAATACACTCCAATTTCTAATAACATTTACATATCCATCAATTTTGAGTGTTCCAACATTAATTACATCACTTATATATATAAATGTATCACGTAATGTCAGCTCACCTTTTGTTCCTTTAATAGTTTTTACCCAAAGACTATCACTATAATTCATTGAATCATCATCTTTGTTATACGCGGCTGTTATAGCATTACCCATATCTATTGAAGCTGAACTGAGGTCGAGAGATATCTCTCCATCCGATACCCATTCACCCTTTACGGCTTTTCCGGCATCTAATGCAACATCCTCAAATATCACATCAACTGTAGGTTTAATCGTTCCTGTAAAGGCGATAACGGTTCTGCTTATCTCTTCTCCGTCATCTTCTTTTTCAATCTGACCCTTGATTGTCACAGAATTAGCATTAGCAGCCGTAGGTGTTACAAATGCGGCATAGGCATTATCCTTACCTGTTGCATACACATCATTAAGGAGCTCAACCGTATAATCCGCCTTGGTCTTCCAGGTGTTGATCATATCGATGGCATCTTTATAATTCTTGGCATATGATGACAGGTTCATCTCATCGCCGGCTGCTGTCTCATACTTGCCTTCGATCCTGACTGTCATATCATCCATATTACCTACACGGACATAGTTGCCTGATTTGTATGAAACGTAATTTTCATCATAAACATAAGCCGCTGCTTTAAATACCGATGCATCTGCAAGGGGTGCATATACGAGATTTGCATTCTCATAATCGCCACCATTCAGTTCGATTGTTAGTGTGGCATTCTCATTTGCTGCATTTACATTTTTATTGATCTTAAACTTATCACCGCCCGATGTATTGATTAGCGGTTTGCTGTTCGCAGCTATATTGATATTATCCACAACCGTACTTGACGATTCATATATAGCATTTCCGGTAAATGTAATTGTTCCGATACCAGTATCTGACTTGAGGGTCTCAACACAGATTCCATTACCTATCGTCAATTCATTGATATTGGAGAATCCTGTTGCCAGTTTAATATTGCTATCGAGGTAAACATCGGTAACACCCTTTGTACCTGCAATCGTACCAAGATCGCCGGTATATGTTACGTCACTAAAGTAAAGTGTTACTGTTCCTGTCTTGTCAGCACTGTTTCTGTTAAGGGTAATCTTACCTGTATTAACAGGTGCACCTGTAGAAGGATTTACATTATCAAGTTTTACGTCACTAAATGTAAGTGCTCCATCTGCTGCAACATATGCGGTAATATCCCCGCTATACGTAATTGTATCTCCATCTCCTTTAACAGAGATTGAACCAGCCGTATTTGTAGCCGGCATGTCAATCTTTGAGTGAGCTGTTGTATCAAGTACATCTGTATCCGATACATTTCCACGAAGAATTACCGTGTAAGTATTTGTCGAATCAGCTAATGCCTTAATCTGAAGAAGTGCCTGGTTGAGGTCAAGGAAAGTTCCGGATGTACCGTTATTAACCGCCAAATTTACCATTGAATCTTCAAATTTTTCATTGCTTACGTAATAAAATGCATCCTTGGCCTTTACAAGCGTTCTTTGCTCGTTATCAACAAATTTACAGTCACTACCATCAACATAGATTACTAGATCTTCCTGCATTACCTTTGGAGCTGTAAAAAGTTGTTTCGTATTACCTTTAGTAATCTCTTCTACAGAAGATACAACATAATTTTCTACATTTGCTCGTTCATCAAGCATTAGCAGATAAAGCTTTCCATTTTCACTGTTTGTTACAGTACCGTTAATCTTAAGCTGACTAACATTTGATGTGGTTCTTTCAAACCATATTCCACCATTTTCATTACTACATTTATTATCTATATTTTCAAGTGTAATTGCTTTTGCACCTTGGATATGGGCAATACCTTCTAATGTAAGCGTCGTGCCTTTCGTTGATGTAATTGCACCGTTAACTGTAACTATAACATTGGATAATGTAAGATTGTTTGTTATTGCAAGAGACTTCAACGAAAGTTCTTGATCATAATAAAAGCATCCTTCAATACAAATACCTGCTGCCTTTGAGTTATTTGGTATTGCGATTGTCTCGTTTTCACTTCCAAAATCATCGAGCAGTGAAATACCATACTGAGCATTCTTATTATTCAGGTTATTTATTGTATCAGTTACTTCCTTGAATGTGTTGTAATATCCGATAACATCCTCACCTGTAACAGGTACGTTTCCTGTTGTTGCATCTGCCATCTTGGAAAGGACGATATGGATATAACTTCCGTCAAAGGCCATTATGACAGAGCCACTCTTAACAAGACCTATACCTCTTTGATCGGATGCCTGTGTAGGATCAAATCCCATTGTTTCAAATTGTCCGACAATATTGTCCTGTACATCTAGTTCTGTAATTGTCACAAATCTGTCAGCAGTGCACTTTGATGCAGTCACTAATGATAAACCTGTCTCAGGTACAGCCAAAGTTTCATATGAACTGTCTGTTTTCTCACTCTTACTGTCATAGTAAGGAAGGATACCGATTGCTACAGGATTGCTGCCAGGAGCAACCGTACCACTGATTGTCAACTGAGGTGTCTTACCATCATTTTTCTGACGACCGATAAGCGCAAGGTTGTCTGCACTTCCTGCAGTAACAGTTCCCGATACGGTAAATGCTGTATCAGCCATCACAATTGACTGTGCTGTTTCTGTTCCTGTAATAATATTTGTTACATTTATCGAACCATCTACCTGGATAGTTGCTCCTATGAGGTTAAGGTTAGTAACTGTCGCAAGAGCGCCATCCTTCATAGTTCCGTTTGCTGCAGCAATGTATCTTGTAATAACAAGAGTTTCTCCGCTGCCGCTTCCAAATGTTTCACATTCTGCTGTAACAAGTGTAGCAAGGTTTTTAATCTCACCCTGTACAACACTGCATCCGGAATAATTACTATTAAGAGTTACCGGCTCTGTACCTGCAACAAGACCACCATCTCCGATTGCCATCGTACCCTTGCCACCATCAAAGATAACTCCTCTGCCTTCAAATGTTACGTTATCAAATGTTACATACTTTCCACCGAGTGATACATTAAGGGCTGCTCTGTTAGGATAGTCTCCCTGTACAAGATTTGCAGCTGCTTCAGCATCGATGAATTTTACGTTTTCAATAACAGTATCTGTTGCAAATGCAAGCTTTGCTACTGCTGTCGTCGTCTTCTTTGTGGCATTGTATGTACCATAGTAAAGGTTAACTGGAGAATTACCCTCAGGCTTTATTGTCAGGCTCTTAAGAGTAGCAGCCGTAGGCATCGTAAAGTTCTCAGGATAATCCGCATTTACATCATGCTGACCATCAGCAATGAGGATAATTGTATACTCACCATTTTTATTATTAAGATTCTTAATCTCTGTTACGGCATCTGCAAATGTGAGACAAGGCACAGAGTTGGTTCCGTAACGAAGTTCATAAGGAACACGATCTCTGTTAACCCATACAAGATTACCATTCTTCTTGATAATCATGCCGTCTGTACCGTTCACGTATCTGATCATATTTGTGTCAGCCTTAAGAGCCTTTGCAAATGTGATACCTGTGGTATAAAGGAAATCTGCACCATTTGAATAATTATTCTGATTTTCAATATTATCAGGCGAAAGCAAGTTGGCATCATCAAATGTTCCAACATCAAGTGCTGCATTATAAAGGCTTACCTGTACAGGAGAATCAGAATCCTCACATGTAATAATACCTGTAATAGTGATGTTAGATGTAATACCTGTTATCTCAGGTTTTGCATCTTTAACATTCTTTGTTGCAACCTTTGCAAAGCCATCTAATTCAAGAACTGCATTACCATATGATTCGATATTTCCTATGTTTACAGTTCCAGTTGCCTGCAGACTAACATATGCATCACCGCGCTTAACAACATTACCAACATTTATGTTTCCAAATACTCTTACATCAGTACCAATAATATCAAGAGTTCCTACATTATTGATATTGCCCATAACTGATGTATAACTATCATAAAAAGGTCCTTTAATCACATATTTTGATGTTCCCTTTGCCGAGCTTCCTGTAACTCCTTTAAGACCGCTAGGGAACCATGATTTATCCTGGATAAATGTATATGAACCAAGGGATAACGAAACTGCCGCTCTCATACCTAATTTAAGAGATTCTACTGTCACATTAGTTGTGAGCGTTAGGCTTGTGTTAGTAAACCAAAGTTCCGGATTCGGATCTAACGTTTGATTACCCTTTACAGTCAACCATGCACACTTCTTAGCTGCGGGAAGTGTAAGGGTTCCATATTCATTTGCATCAGTAAGGTTTGTATCTGTTACACCTGCTCCAATGTTAATACGATACTTTGCTGTAGGATCGTTAATGGAATTAATTTCCTTAACAGCTTCATTCCAGTCAAGGTATCTTGAATGATCGTAGTAAGCAACGCCTCCATTTTCATCGACTGTCTCTTTATCAAGATATACAAAGTTGCTGTTAAACGGTGCAACACTACTGTCTGCGTAGTAGAGACCACCGTTGTACTTTAAAAGAACATTGGAACCGATGATAACTCCATCAGGTACAGTTTGACCTTCATCATAATGATAATATCCAAAATCAAAGTATTCAGAAGGAATCGTTCCTATATTGGCAATCAGATTTTTGGCACCAGGAGTTACTTTGCCGTTCTGAACGGACAATTTATCAACCGGGTTTGCAACAACCATATCGCCGTCTTCATCGGCTGCGTTTTGATATAACTCTAGTTTATAATTTCCGTCCATATTTATTTGACCTGTAATCTTCAGGTTGGTTGAACCATCCTTCTTACGCCAGGTATAAATCATTCCCGTTCCAAGCAGTTTAATGTCTTTTATAGTGACTGCATATGTTTGTCCCTCAGCATATATCCTTGAGGCACTATTCATTGTGAGCGTTCCCTTAATATCTACATTTCCATTTGCCTTCAACTTAACCATAGTATCACCCAATGTTAAATCTGAAGCAGTAAATTTGCCGGTATTAGCTCCATCCCTTATAGTTATGGATTCTTTTATAGTAACGTCTCCATTAACTGTCATTCTGTTAATGTCAGCGTTAGTTGCGTCAATCTTTCCTTTTTCCAGGATAATATCAGTTGTTTCCTTACTGAAAATGCTGGTTGCATTTATGTTACCTGATATGATAGTCAGCGTGCTTCCATATTCCATTATATTAAGATTAACAACTTTGACGTCACCTTTCTGAATCACAACTTTACCACGATTAATATTTAATGTACCAATATTTGTGATACCGCCTGTGAGCACCAGATTATTATTACTATTGACTCCTCCCTCTACACTTTCTATATTTACTGTATTTCTGCCATTACCTGTAATTGAGGCAAGCGTACACGCCCCACCGTTTACAGTAGGGAAAAACACATCGTTCATATCGAGATTATACGCACCTGAATTGATTGCAAGTGCTGTACCCTGATATACTCCGTCATTTAACTTAACTGGAGCAAGTATGACATCTTCAAATATCGTATTGGATGTAAGGGTCAGACCGTTCGTGTAATATATTTTGGCATTATCTATACCTGTAACCCGGAGCATTGACAGACAGGCTGCTGTCGGGAAGCTGAGTGTTATCGGTTTTTCTGCCGAGCCTGCATCATTGATAAGAATGATTTCATAGCATGCATCCGAGTTCTTCAGATTATTGATTGCCACAACCGCATCAGCCCATGTCGAATAATATCCGATGATATTACCCGCATTTGCCTCAAGCTCGTTAACGTAATTATTATTCCCATCATAATATGCATGCTGATCCTCGTCATAAGCAAGAGCCACTGATATATCTGCTCCTGAGAGTAGGTATATATTATCACCGGATTTCTTTGTATAGAATCCATCAGTCTTCTCAGGACCGAATGCAAGATCCTGCCATGAATTACCCTCATAGTCATATACAAGATTATTTGCATCATCCAAATGACCATACATACTCAGGGGAATGTTGGTCTGAGGTTTTAACAATTTACCTGTTTCTCCATCAGTTATAAAAGCATAAATTGGCGGTTCTGCCATAATATCAGAATTATCCCAATCAATAGGTCTCCAGTACTGAGGACGGAACTGTTCCGCAGTACCGGTCTTTGTAATAAGAAGTACTGACTGTGCCTCGCCTTCACCTGCAACACCTGAATACGCAGGATATTCGTATTCAAGATCAGTATTGAAAATATTAAATGATGCAACATTGGCAATGTTGATCTCACACATTTCGTAAGTTATAACATCACCGCTGACATTTAAGTAAGGGAGATTCTTATTGGGATCCGTTGCAGTAGCCAGGAGGTTTCCTCCGTTTGTACTGCTGAGGATACCTGTGATATTAAAGAGTCCCTTGGACTGTACGGTAGCACCGTTAAGTATTACATTTGTAAGCTGCATTTCATCAGCTATAAATCTACCGTAATTGTAAATATTTACATTTGTAACAGTTGCCTTTGCCTTAGTTTTAAGGTTTTCTGCAGCTGTCTTCATGCCCTCCACAAATACTGCATCAGTATTTTGGCCTGTAAAATAATCTGCGTTGATATTGGATACGATAATTGTACCTGCACCTTCATCAATATTAGTTGGTGTAAATACAGGTGCATTAAATGTATATTTACCGCTTGCAAATGTCATGTAGTCAGTTACTACAAAGAGCTGAGCATCTCTGACTTCAAGATTTCCTACTCCGTTAATCTGACCTGCAATAATTGCTACGCCGTCATCTTTGTTATACTTGTATTCTTCGTCAAAATATGCTTTTACAGCATAGTTTTCGAGATATTTCTGAACAACTCCGTCATGGTAGTCACCACCATTATCACCTGCGCCGCCTATCGCAACATATCCCGTAAAGAGCTTGCCTTCTTCTACCCGAAGAGTACCGCTCTTCTTATTATCAGTGAAATTAACCGGTGTATTGAATGTAACCTCGCCTCTGGTTGAAAGGACATGTCCTGCTATTTCTACCTTTGTAAGGGTATAAGGAGTCTCATCTTTATTTGAATCAACTCTCACAAAGTCAATATTTTCAAATACTGTATCTGTAGTAAGGGTCAGATCACCGGTGTACTTAACAAGAGTACCGCCGATTACATATACAGGATTACCCTCTTCATCTACTTCGGATATGGGGTTTCCATCGTCATCTTTCAATATGTAATTGCTTCTAAATGTAATTGACCTTGCAGCCTTGGGGAATTTGAAGTTTGCAAATGCTTCAACTTCTCCTACATTTATGTTTACAACATATTCACTGTCAGCATCATTAATAGAAGCTACATATTCTGCAACATCTGACCATTGTGCAAATGACACACCATAATGATATTGAGATGTAATATTCTCAACATAATATGCCTCTTCACCTGCATAAACAGCCTTTTCAGTCTTGTCATAATATGTGATAGGGAAACTTGCGCCCTGATTGCTCCATGGCTGCCATACCCTAACATATTCACAGTCAAAAGTTGCAAGAGTTGATTTGAAAAGCTCTGTTTTCTCATTTATCGCTTGAAGTACGCCCTCATTTTCTACATTGTCGATAATATCGTTTGTAAAATCATCATCGCGATAATCGACAGGTGCTGAAATCAATCCAACATTTAAAAATACTCCACCACTTTCTACATTACCATTAATTGAAAGTGCTGCTTCTGTGTATCTGGCAATGCCTATAAAGCCGGGATTATTCCAGTTATTAGTATCAACGTTAACATTATTTAGAGTAACACTACCATTATCTATAATGTTAACGTTGTCATAGAGTTGAGTTTCTCCCTTGACTGTCAGCGTACCGTTAACAATTATGCTTGTATTTTCTTCAACATACAGATTTGATGCATTTACAGTTAATCCTTCGCCAATTGATACGGTAACATTTTCTGTATCTACTGTTTTTGTATAGCCAATATTCAGATCTTTGTTTGCATTGATGATTCCGTTTGTAAAGAGCATCTGATCTTCAAGAACAAACGGAACGCTTGCTGTCCATGTCTTTCCGGAAAGATCAAATGTGATTGAATGGTTTGCATTTTCCAATACGCCATCACGATTAAATGTATAATTCAATGCTTTAAGCGTTGAGTCAGTAATTGTCTGGGCTGTATAAACCTTTACAGTATAGTTTGAAGGCCAAAATTCTTCATCGGGCTGAGGATTCGGTCTGTCCTTCCAATCGCTATACTGAAGCTGCCAGTCGTTTGTAATCCACTCGTTTGTTTCAACAAGGTTACCGAATGAATTGACTACCATCATCTCTCCGGTTGGTCCCCACTTCTCGCAAGCCACAGGCTTCCCTTCAGCATCTACAGGCTGTCCGTTTTCATCAAAATGGTCGAAATCAACGGGAATACCTTCAGCGTCTACAGGAGCCCACTTTTCCTGGAGCACATCAATAGAGCCCTTCTTGACGGTTACGGTACAAACTTGTGTGTATGTCTCATTTCCGTATCCGGCTTTTATTTCAATCTTGGCCGTACCTACAGAAAGTCCATGAACAACACCGTCTTTTGTGACTTCAGCTATAGTAGGATTTAAAGATGTAAACCTGACATTTGCATCTTCAAATGAAACTTCTTCACCATTTTCATCCGTTATATTATCAACTGTAAGGAGAAAAGCACTTGATCTTCCACCTACTCCGTCTTCCCAGTCTACATCATATTCATCACCTGCTTTTAAATATACAGTTTTAGCACTCTCACTTAAATCAAATGAAGTGATTATTGCAGGGGTAGCGATAACCTTGTAAGGGAAAACATCATCACCACTCTCAACAACCATATAGCCATTGGCAACAGCTACGCCTACAGTTTTACTAGATTCCGATGCATTTCCCTTGCCGACTGTATTTTTTTCTATATCAGCATCTGAAAAATACCCACCTGTTATATTTATTTCATACACACTTGAACCATATAATCCAAATGTAAAATTAGTATTTATAATCCTGAATTTGGCCCCGGTAATTGTCAAATCTATACTTCTAAAAGCTATATCAAAACTATCTAACAAAACAGTACCGGAACCGTCAATATTTAAGTCTCCATCAGGTAAAGTGCTATAAATTTTTCCTGCAGAAAAGGCCGATGGAGCATAATTAGTATCACCAATAAGTGTATTATCACCTTCAATCGTAAGATTAAGTGTTGATCCTGCTGCATCAATTAATGCATAGTCAGAACGTACTTTCACATTTGAATAATCTATGCAAATATCTTTTATTGTTATGTTAAGTTCCATTCCATTCTTGGCTGCTTTGATTAGAACGGTCGTAACATCAACACCATCAGCCATCTCGATGGTTATAGGCTTTTCAGTGTTAATTGCTACAATTTCTTTCGAGGAATTAGAATTGTAAATGTAGTAATCTTTACCTCTTTCCAATATAGTTTTGTCATCAGCAGATATTATGTAATCCATAAATCGCTGCTGATATGTAGCCTCTACTATTTTGTAAGGAAAATCTTCATCATCTGTCTCTATAAGTTGATAACCGGCCGATACAGGAAAACCTTTTTCATAATAGGTATCAGAATCCATCTTAGGGCCAACAGTCTGATATCTGATATCACCCGTACTAAATGAACCGCCTGTTACCTCAACTTTATAATCAGGTGCTGTAGTAAACGATACCTTATCACAATCTATAAATTTGAAACATCCACTAGAAATTGTTATATCAGAATGCTTAAATGCACAATCAAAATGATTCAATATAAGTGTTCCATCTCCACCTATTACCAAATCACCATCAGGGTATGCTGCAGATGGCGAAAATGAATAATTTCCCGCGCAAATTGCTGGACGAGTATGGTTTTTTGACTCAAACCCTGTAATTTCATTTATTCCTTCAATTGTCAGATTTAATGACGAATAACTTGCATCAATAATTCCACAATAACAAGAACTCTCTGAAACATCGATTTTAAGGTTATTTATTGTCAGATTAAGCGTCATTCCATAATGTTCCGCTTTTATCGGTTTATCAGCTGAAGTGACACCATCATTCAGTTCTATTGTCAGTGCCTCTTCAGTATTGATAATCACATATTCCCCATTAGGTGATTTCAAGTAACATGCATTATCCGGCATAGATCCGTCATCCGCTGTAATCTTGTAACCACCAACTTCTATTGTGGCCAACGAATCTCCAACAGGATTTATGCTGTTATCAGAAATAGTGTTTTCAGAAATACTGTTCTCTGAAATGCTATTTTCAGAAATACTGCTTTCTTCATCAATGTCTTCCGAAGCATCATCCACGTCATTATCAGATATGATATCTGATGGATTGTTGTCTCCTCCCTCTCCAATCTCATCGCCGGATACATTTACACCATCGCCGTTTAAAACGATGTTGTCTCCGCTGATGGTTGTCATATCACCCTCATCTGCGCGTACAGTTAATGCCGACAGGTCAAATGTCGTCATCATCATAGCTACGCAGAGGAGCATAGACAGAGCTCTCTTGATAGTCTTTCTTACTTTCATAGATTTCATCCTTTCGTATGGTACTTAAAGAATTATTATTTTATTGCATGGGAAAAAGTCGATCATGACAGATTTCTTAAAAAAAGTCAGAATTCCCCTATCCCCTTTTTATACTTTTTTCATTATATTATAGAATATGCTTTTTACACAATACAAATTTACATACAAAAAAGACAATTAAAATCTGTTAAATTATTATCACATTATATTGTCCCCGCACTCCAATAACCACTACACCTCGGTTTAGAATCCTACCTTTTACAAGGGTAGTTTAAAGGGTAGCAGCTGTTTATTATGTGAAAACTAAAAAAAATCGCCACTATATCATTTTAATCTTCTTTTTGCAACAGAAAATCTGAAATCAAAAAGAGCCTGCATATCTCTATGCAGACTCTTTGATAAATCTGATCTGTTTACTTACGCCTCTTCCTCAGCGTTTGCATAATCCTCAAACTTCTTAAGGACTGCGTCGTAGGTCTTCTGGCAGATGTCAGGGAGTTTGTCGCCCCATGTATCCTCTGCCTGCTTGTAGCCTTTGAGGAATGCGTCTTTCATCTTTTCCATCTTTTCTTTATCGCCGCCGGTGAGGGCCATTGCGAAATCAAAGATCCTTGATGATGTCTGGTCTACTCCGAAATATCCGTCCTCGGCTATATCCTTCTCGGCCTGGGCTTTTGTCTCCGCATCAACCTCGAGAGCCTCGTAGAGTCCCTTTAATCCGTTTGCGTGATTATATGTAAGTCCCTGCTTTGAGATCAGCTGGTTTACGATATTCTGAAGCTGGGTCGTTCTTGCCTCAAGTTCCATATTGAGTTTCTTTACCAGCTCGGGATTTGCCACCTTTGATGACTTATCCGATGCCTTGTCTGCTGACTCTGCGCTCTTTTCATATACTGCCGACTGTCCGTCAAATGCCTTTGAAACCGCATCTGATGCAGATGCCGTAGCACTCTCTGCCTTGACTCCGTCAGCCGGTTTGACCATCTGCTTTGAATATGCTTCTGATACAGATGTTGCCGATCCTGTAATTCCGTTTACACTCATGCTGCTACCTCCTTGTAAAATGAACTGTTTTCTCTAAAATTCTGGTATCCGACATTTAAAATGCATACTGATGCCACTACACTATATCTATTATATCGGATACATCCGTTAATTATTAACCCGGACTGTTATAAAATAATTCACATATTATATAAAATTATTTGTATATATTGTTGTTTACATAAACTATTTGAATTTTCTTATAAAATATTCGTAGTCAACTCCGGATCAGACCGGATGTTTTCCTTACATTACCCGATTATGTATTCTCCTATTTTTTCTTGCGGAACATATATTTCCTTGCGATATTTATTCCTATCTTAAACGGAAGAGGCCGCAGTGCCTTGTCGGCTTCCTTTAATTTCTCTCTGATGGGGATTTCCTGGGGACAGTGCTTCTCGCACTTGCCGCACTCTATACACTGGGACGCAAAGCACGGCTCCTTGGCCAGGGCTACCGTCTGGGCATACTGAAATCTGCCGGCGCTCTTGTTTTCCGTATACATCGTGTTGTAGCAGGCAAATGTACCCGGAATATCCACGCCTTTGGGACATGGCATACAATATCTGCAGCCTGTACAGCCTACCTTTTCTTTTTCCTTAATAGCCTTTTTCACTTCTTCAAGGAGAGCGAAATCCTTTTCCGTAAAGTCTCCGGGCCTAGCTTCTGAGGCTGTCTTTACATTTTCCTCTACCATCTCCAAAGAGTTCATGCCGGAGAGTACTACAGTCACCTCGGGCTGGTTATAGAGCCATCTGAATGCCCACTCTGCCGGAGTCCATCCTCTATCACTTGCCTTAATGGCATTTACAGCTTTTTCGGGGAGCATGTTTACGAGCTTGCCGCCTCGGAGTGGCTCCATGATGACTACAGGTATGCCCTTTTCTGCCGCAGCCTTTAGTCCGCTGACTCCCGCCTGGGTCACTTCATCCAGGTAGTTGTACTGTATCTGACAGAAATCCCAGTCATAATCATCCAGGATTATCTTGAAGTTCTCTGTATTTCCGTGATATGAGAAACCTATATTTCTGATCTGGCCGGACGCCTTTTTCTCTTTTATCCAGTCCTCGATACCGATGGTCTTTAACTTGTTCCACATATCCACATCGGTGAGGTGATGCATGAGATAATAGTCCACATGGTCCGTGCGGAGTCTTGAGAGCTCTTCATTAAAATACTTATCTATCGCCGCCCTGTTACCTATGAGATACTGGGGAAGCTTTGTGGCAATATTTATTTTGTCACGGATGCCGTTTCGCTCTACTATCTCGCCGAGGGCCGCCTCGCTGCCTGTATAAATATATGCCGTATCAAAATAATTGACACCTGCATTGTACGCAGCCATTATCTCCTTCTCGGCTTTATCTATATCGATCGAATTGCCGTTTTGGGTAAAACGCATACAGCCGTATCCGAGTATTGAGAGTTTCTCTCCGTGTTTGTCTTCTCTGTAATTCATGATTCATCGGGCCTTTCTGTTGTAAAAAACTGACTGGTTTACTCACTATTTTAACATTTTATTTACCCACTTGAAACAAGTGTACTATAATATCAATATGTTTTTACAAAACTGAAATAAATATCAGAAAGGACTTAAAAGCAATGGGAACAGAAAATGAAATAACCGGCTCACACATCGAAGAAACCAGACTTCATCAGGAAAGTGTTGAGCAGCACAACCGGGAGATGGCGATCACGGAAAAGAAAGAGCTCAAGTATCAGAAGCTCGCTTTCTTCTGCTCTCTCCTCTCTGCTTTGTTTATGGGCGCCGTACTGGCAGTTGTGATCACAGTGGTACTATATGCGATGCCAAAGGTTGATGCGATATATAATAGCACGATGGTATCCCTCCAGAATCTCGAGACCCTCACTACCAGCTTAAACCAGGCTGACCTGGCCGGTACTGTAAATAACATAAACGAGCTGACTGTTCAGGCTACCGATTCCCTTGGTAATACAATGGAGCGTATCGACAGCATTGACCTTGAGAAGCTTAATTCCGCCATCGACAACTTAAATGCCACCATAGAACCTATGGCAGCATTCTTTGGCGCACTCGGACACTGATTTAAAGGCCGTCCACCGGTTATCAGGTGGAACGGCCTTTTTTTATTTATGCACCGTGTCTGCTCTTATAATCTTCCTGGATAGGTGCCAGCATATCGTCTGAGTCAAATGCCTCCTCCATCATCTTTGCGGAGCCGCATGCCCTGGCACAGCTCACCATCCTTGACATGATATCAAAGTTTAGCTTTGTACCTTTGCTGTCGCACTCATATCTGACTGCTCGGTTTGCAGATACGCCAAACCTGCCTGCTACTTCGATAGCATCTATATTGGCTCCCAGGAATATAAACTCCCAGCCGTTTTTCTTTTTTCTCTTCTCCACCATCTTTTTTACCTTCTGGTAATTATATTTTTTGCTCGCATTTTCCATACCGTCTGTTGTGATGATAAAGAGTGTCTTTTCCGGTCTCTCTGACTCAGGCAGGGATTTCTGAACCTCATTGATATGATGAATGCTCTGTCCCACTGCATCAAGTAGAGCTGTACAGCCTCTGACATAATATTCAGAAGATGTGATATTCTTTACTTCTTTTACAGACCTTCTGTCGCAGAGGACTTCCACCTGATCGTCAAAGAGTATTGTTGAGATTATCGCCTCTCCCTCTTCCTTTCTCTGCTTATCAAGCATTGAATTGTAGCCGCCGATCGTATCTGACTCAAGACCTCCCATAGAACCGCTTCTGTCCAAGATAAATACTACTTCTGTTAAACCTTTCTTCATAATGAATACCTCACTTTCTTAATCAGAGTCCCGGCCGGTCTGCTTTCCAGACTTTATATCCGGGATGTTTTTGTTTTCTTTATGAGGTAAGTATATTATTTAAGGAGATCCCCATGGTCGCCCAGCAGGCGACATTTTAAGACAAGGATCTGTAAATGACCGGGTAGGAAAAATAAAAAACCTCCGCTCATTCACTGAGCAGAGGCTGCTTATGTTCAAATAATGCCAGGTTGATCGTATAGAGATCATATATTTCATTTGTGATAAAGTACTCTATTATGAGATCTGAAATACTGCTTGGGGACAGTGCGTATCCGGCCCGTCCCAGGATATCTCTGGTCTCATCGAGATTCAGTTCAAGTGCCAGTGCCAGGACAACAGCCGTATCTTTCTTTGGCTTATAATCTTTATTGCTCCTGATCTTTGAAAAGAGTTTTCTGTCAATGCCGGCTTTTTTATATACATCCGTATCGGCCAGCCCCTTTTCGTCTATTATCCTGAACAGACTTTCCTGCCATGTGTCAGATATATTTCTGACCACATCCTCAAGGCTACGGGCATCATATGCATCCACATCCTCCATGGGTGCCATTTCCATGGGAGCCGATTCCCTTGCGGCGCATTTCCCGGCACCGGTAAACATCACCGCATTTGCATTTGACGCAGCGCCGAGGAATCCGAATAATTTATTATCCTTTTTCGCGGCAGGCGCCTTTATTTCAGATACTTCTGCTTCTTCGAAAACCGACGGGATAAAGTGGGTCTCTATATATGATTTTAAGCTCTCCAGTATATCCGGAGAGAGTCTGTCCGCCATCTGTTATCCCCTTTTTAATACCGATGGATCTACTCTTCCTTCTGTGGTCCGAAATACTTAAATGTCAGCATCGTGATGTCATCAAACTGCTCTGCTTCATCGACAAACATATCAATTGATTTCTTGACATTTCGGTCGATCACCTCAGGAGCTGCATCAGGATCTCTGTTTAATGCCACAAGGAGTTTTTCTTCACCAAACAGCTCGCTGTTTATATTTGTTGCTTCAGGCACACCGTCTGTATAAACAAACAGGGTGTCTCCGGGCTCAAGTGTAAACTCATGCTCCTCATAGGGGATACCGTCCATTACACCTATTGCCGGAGAATGACGATATTTTACCAGCTCAAACTTTCCGTCTTTTCTCCTAAGCGCAGGATGCTCATGGCCTGCATTGGCAGCCAGACCCTTACCTGTACGCAGGTCGATGACCGCAACCCATACAGTTACGAACATGTTGCTGTCATTACCCTGCATGATCTGGGCATTACTCTTGTCAAGCGCATCTGCAGGACTCTCGCCGCCCAGAAGTCGGCATCTGATGATAGCCTTTGAGAGCATCATAAAGAGGGATGCCGATATACCTTTACCCGATACGTCAGCTATGACGAGAGCTATATGATCATCATCCACCATAAAGAAATCGTAAAAGTCTCCTGCGACTTCCTTGGTCGGAGTCATCGATGCATATATGTCAAAATCTTTTCTGTCGGGGAATGCAGGGAATTTGCTCGGCAGTCTGCTTTCCTGGATAGTTTTTGCCATTGAGAGCTCTGCCTTCATGCGCTCTTTGTCAACAGTGGCTTTCTGATTCTCGAACATATATCTGTCGAGTTCGTCCGCCATCTCTGAGAAGTCGACTGCGAGCTCTTCTATCTCATTATTTGACTGGACGTCAGAGAGATTTTCTTTAAGTTTCTCCGGATCCTTGTATACCTTATATCTGGACAGAGCCAGTTTTTCCACGCCTACAGGTCCTGTTACCTTTTTAATGAGCAGGCCTGAAATATAAAATCCTATTAGTATAAAGAATATCAATGTGATGACGCAGAATATTATGGTGATACGAAGGGATGATACGATCAGGTCCTTCCACGGGAGAGCTACTCCCACATAAAGAGCTACCTCACCATCTTCGTCATACACAGGTGCAAACATGTGGACCAGGCTGCTGTCTGCTTCCGGAGAAAGTGATGTCTCGATATTTTCAACAAACTGTCCTGTCTTGATTATCTCATCAAGTACGGGATATACGCCCTCTGCATAAGGGGTAGTTACACCCAGTTCAAACAGTTCTCCTCCCTGGCTCACCCTCTTTTCATTTTCAAGGGCACCGGTAGCCATAAAGAACATCTCATCATTATTTTTAATGGTAAAGCTGTACAGATAGAACGGATTAAAGTCTATCTTGATACGTGTCAGTGTCTCACAGATTCTGGCATATGCGAGCTCCGCAAATACTCTCTGTGCTTCGGGTGAAGCATTTTCTACCGTTTCTTCTTCTGTATCCCACACAGTATGATAATCTTCCATCAGACTGTTGATTTCTGCTTCTTTTCTGATTATACCCGGCAGATCATATACCAGTTCCATCTCATCATAATGTTCCTGCCAGTACTCAGACAGCCATCCAATGGTTTTAAACTCCATAAAGCAGTTTGCGGTATATACAGCTTCTCTTGCGGCGTTTTCTTCTCTCTGAACTATATCGAAGGAGAGATTAAATATATACAGAAATAAACCGTCGATTATCATAAGTATTGCCAGAAAAAGTGTGAGAGGCATCGTAACCTGATTGATAATACTTTTTCTTTTTTTCTTATCTTCATTTTGTTTTTTCTTTTCCACTTGCAAAAACCTTCTTTATAAAATTCCTTATGACTACACATATCTGCACTGTGCAGAGTATTGAAACAAACGAAAGTAATATATTAAGTATTATGCATACCGCAGGAATACTTCCGGTAAAAGGATATATTATCCTGAAATAGAGATACGGAAAGGGCATATTGAAAAGATAAATCTCAAAACTGTACTTTTTTAAAAACTTCCAGAATCTCGTCTTTCCCGTATCCTTATAAAATTTTGTAACAGACATCAGTCTGAATAAAGATATAATAAATAAACCTGCGACGATCTTGATCAGCCAGCACCATATGAAATATTCCGGTTTTATAATAATATACGCCGTCATCAGTCCGAATGTCACACATATTATTATACCCAAAACGATTCCGCTTAACTTCTCATATGCATCCTTAAAATGAGATAACAATATACCTGCAAAATAAACCATCACATACTGTCCGATCTGGCTTATCTTAAAATACGGAGCATCCGCCAGTACAAACTGGGCAAAAAGCGCATACCCCATGCCTATGAGGGCTGCTGCCGGAAGTCCCCATCCTTTAAGGAGTTTATGACACAGTATCCAGAATATCGCAATCCAGAAGAGCATCCATAAAAACCATAAGTGATCGGAAAACACGCCCATCACCATCAGATAATATCCGTCAAGCAGGCTTGTCCCCGGTTCTCTTCCGAAACAGCTGAAATCAAAGAGCGTATATGTAGGAACCAGCCAGAGCCCGCCGTATATCAGATAGTTGCCGATATACTGCTTTGTCTTTGCAGCGATCTCTCCCGGTATGGTAATCTTTTTTCTCTTTAATTTCTCTGAAAACAGGTACCCCGATGCCATTACAAATGTGGCAATAATGGTCAGATCCAAATATTCGCACAAATAATATGCAACGGTTGATGTCTTTTCCGCTCTTGTGGGCCAGAAAGGATTGTTCGCAAAAAACAGGCAGCAATGAAATATAAGTACACATAAAAGACTGATTATTTTCGCCGTGCTTATATATGATATGTAATTACTGTTTTCTTTTTCGCTATCCATTATTTTTTGCCACTCCGGTCTTTAATCTTTCTATAAACTCACCTTTTGCTATGGGCTTGTCAAATATGAATCCCTGGATCATATCACATCCCTTTTCCGCAAGGAAATCCACCTGGGATTTCTCCTCGACTCCCTCGGCGACTATCCTCATATTCAGCTGCTTGCCGAGCTTTATGGCTTCCGATACGACTATCTCGCCTCTCTCTCCGGCATTCTCTCCTCTGAAGAATTCCGCATCGAGTTTCAGAACATCAAGGGGCATATCCTTAAGA
>DFKO01000133.1 GCA_002373855.1 Lachnospiraceae bacterium UBA3643 | reverse complement strand
TAAAGCTGTCTCTTAATATTTCCGATTCGTTCTGGTGACTCAAAAGCTTCTGATGGATTAAATACAGATGCAAGTCCTGCATTGATGTTTTCTGTGTATTCTATAGAAGAAACTGTTATCTGTCTGGCTGAAAGGACTACTTCAAGATCTGACATGTTATCCTTTAACATACTTAATGAAGAAGCTCTGTCGCTCATGACACTTCCGGCAAATCCGGTTTCCGTATAAACAAACTCTGCACTGATTCTGCCGTAGCTTTCCGTCTGTGTATATATATTTACCTTTGGAGTAGCTTCATTATCATTTACAAAGTGAAGAGATACACTTCCCTCCTCACCACCTATCTCCATTGGCACTTCGAAATGTTCATTTCTGGCAAGAGATACTGACAGATTTAACGCGCCCATTGTGGCAGAGATATCCTTCATACCGGAAATATCACTTACATTAAATACTGTGCCCGACATAATCTCATTCATCCTTGAAGCCATATTTTCATATGCCAGCTTTGCTGATGATCCATCTGTAAAACTGCCAGATATATTTCTGACATCATTTAATACTTCTTCAAGAGCTTCTGTGTCAGCTGTATTTTTGTCACTGCCACTAATTGCTTTCCTTAAACCACGAAGCATCAGTCCTCTGTCATTAATAAGACTTCTGGCACTCTTCATGTTACCAAGACCGCGCTTTAATCCTGCTGTATCAAGGAGATTAATTATCTCGTTAAAAACAGGCTCATCTTTTTCTGCAAGTTCTGCCATGTCATTTACGTCTGTCATGGTTTCCTTATATAATGCCTGCTTTGACTCTTCACTCTCAAAAGCTCTGCTTATCTGCTCTGTTATAGATGAGCTTAAATCTATCTCTTTATCAAGGAAACCAAAGGAATCGTTAATAACATACTCTTTTCCTCCTGCATTTCTGTTTCTCACCTGAGTTAAAAGATTCTTAAGAGTCATGTCACCGCCCTGTGAAAGGAGAGCTCCAACCGCTGCATCATCTCTCTTTTCTATCTGATGGAGCATACGGTATATACCGATGAATCCGTCTCTCTCCTCTGCAGATATCTCTTTTCTCTGTTCAAGACGAACAAGGAATGCACTGTATTTCTCTGCGTCTTCATTAGGATTCTGATGCTCATTAAGTCTTGATTCCAGTTCATCCAGATCCATATTTATCGGATTGATACCGTCTCTGATAAGTGAGAGTGTTGCTGATGGTGTAAGTTTTCTCACCACCCGCTCAAGCTTCATGTCGGCATCCCGGACCCTGTCAATGTTTTCCGATGTTATGGCCATCTCATTGTATCCCAGGATCCTTGCTGCCTTCTTGTTTTCTTCTGTAATATCTATGCCGTTTTCAGAGAGTAAATCTTCTATATTTCTAAATGCTTTTGTGATACTGTCGCCAAGGTCCGTGCGTACCTCTGTCATAAGTGCTTCATACTTAAGACCTGCTGCCACATAGTCATTTTTCTTAACAGTAGCCTCTGCATAAAATGACTCGATTGTAATACTGCTCTTAACAGCAATTCCAAGTCCGGCTGCCGGAAGGAATGGAATCTCCGAAACCATTCTGTTTGCAGTCTTAAATAAATCATCTGCCTGACGGTTAAGCTCGGGATTACCCTTTCTGTAAAGGGCTTCATTCTGAGTTTCCTCTGCTGTCTTTAAATTATTAATCAGAGTATCAAGCTCGCTAAAATCTATCTTTATATCATTCTTAATGAGGAAGGCCGTGTTTGATACAGTCATAAACATACGGGTTTCCTCGAGCTTTATCCTGTAAGAGACTGTTCTCATCTGATCTCTTGGGATATTCATCTCCGGCTTTATGTCAGAAAATCTTTTTTCGATATCAGTCTCGGGATTCTGATTAAGTATTTCCTCAGGATCTATACCTTCGTTTTTAAGCTCACTGTCAGTTTCATCAATGATACCCTCAAGCTCGTCAATCTTCTCGATAGCCTTTTCTTCATTAGACCGGGTATCATAAGGAATAGCTGCCATGGGATTTTTACCATTCTTTACGGCAGCGAGCCCTGTTGCGATTGCATCTTCTTTACTTATAGGAAGATTAAGGGCTTTTATCTCTTCATAATTAATAAATGATTCTGGTGTAAGAGGTAAATCATTTGCAATCATCCAGCCTGCATCTGCTTTAGTTTCGTCATTAATCTCATATCCTGCCCCGGTTATTACCTCTTCAACCTTTGGCATGATTTCTGACATGTATTCAGCCAGCTCTTTATCATTTTCATCGTAAGCTACAGCTGTCTCGCCGCTGTGCTCTGCCTTATAAAGATTTTCAAATGTAGGCAGCATATCATTATTGACAAGATATTTTATGGCACCTTCATCCGGCTTTTCAATCTTGGATGCTATGTCTGTCACACCTGTTAATGCCTCTGCCGCTGCCACGCTGCCGGCAACTTCTTCAAGAGCTGCATCGCTGACATCGTCATTGTAGCCCTCAATAACCACGCCGCTCTTTGCCATGACAGCCTTTATTCTATCTACGACTGTCACAGTTTCCTCAGGATCCATGTCGTAAATGTCATAACCTTCCTCATCAAGCTTGCCAAGCTCCTTTGAGGATACTTCACCGGACATCACAGTCATCATATCCTGATGAGCACTCTGCATTTTTTCAGCGAGATTGTTGATTCCGGCCTGGTCTTCATCTTTATAATCATATGCATTGGGAATATTGTTCTTATTCTGGTTACCAAACTGCACAGAAAAAGCTCCTGACTCCGCATTGCGGACAGAAGTATTTTTTTCATTATTAATATAATTTTGTCTGACGGAATTTTTAGAATATGTGGAATAAATATTCTCTGAATCTTCAAACGAAGATGCTTTTCCGTTTTGATCTAATCTGATATTCATGGGTAACCCTCTTTTGCCATATTAAAATAGTGTGGCTTTCGTCATCCGTGACTACCATCTCGCTCAAAACATCCATGTTGAATAATATATCGGCAGAAAGAGCGTTATAAATTAGTTGTTAATAATACAACAAAAGATAATTTACTCATCGAGATATAATATTTTTATGTAAACCATTGAGTAATCATAAAAATAAAATTATAATAATAAGGTAAACAAAAAAGTCTTTATGACTTACTGATAATTAAAAGGAGGCATACTTTAAATGAAGAAGTATATTGCGGAATTTATCGGAACATTCACTTTGGTATTTATCGGTTGTGGTACAGCCATGCTGGTAGGCTGTGATGCATCTTACGGATGCGGATATCTGCTTACAGCTCTTGCATTTGGTCTCACCATCGTAGGTATGGCTTACTGCGTAGGCAATATCTCAGGATGTCATATCAACCCTGCCGTATCTCTTGGCGTACTCATGAGCGGTGGTATGAAGGCAGCAGATTTTTGCGGATATGTGATTGCCCAGTGTCTCGGAGCTCTTGCCGGATCAGGACTCCTTGCTCTTATCTTTAACATGGGCGGACTCATTGATATGACAGGCGGATACGGTACAAACGGACTTGCCGGAGTAAACGGCAGTGTGGTTGCGGGACTCCTCGTTGAGTGCGTACTCACATTTATCTTTGTACTCACTATCCTCGGTGTTACATCCAAGAAAGCAAATCATGGTTCATTTGCCGGAGTAGTCATCGGATTCACACTTGTACTTGTACATATCCTCGGTATCGGCCTCACCGGTACATCAGTTAACCCTGCCAGAAGTATCGGACCTGCAATTGTAGCAGCTATATCAGGAAACTCAGATCCAATTAAAGTTGTCTGGGTATTTATCGTAGGACCTCTTGTCGGAGCAGCCATTGCCGCACTTGTATACAAATTCCTTGAGAGCGGAAATGCGGAAAAAGCTGAATAAATCCGATTCTTACTAAATTATTACAATACTATTACACAAAAATCGTGTTAGTTTTTTATAAAAAGTGCTAAAAATATAATGTCGATTTTATCGACAGAATATTTTGGCATTTTTTATTTTGTATGGAATTCGGAAGTCTTGAATTTATAATTATATTTTTGCCGGTGGTACTTCTTGCATACCACTTTCTGCTCGGACTTGGCAGGGCAGGCTCTCTGCTGTCCAAGCTTTTTCTGTTTGGCATAAGCGTCTGGTACTACTACAGTCTGGGCGGTAATTACATCTTTGTCCTGGTAGAATTAATGCTCATTAATTTTATCGTCGGACTGTGTATCAGATTTATAAAAAACAAAAACAAGCCTGTTATCAAGGGGATAGTGCTCTGGCTTGGCATACTGGTCGATATAGGTACCCTTTGCTTTTTCAGAATATATGAGGGCGTATCCCCGGTGGGCCTCAGCTTTTTTGCTTTTACCCAGATTGCATACATCATCGATGTCTACAGGGACGATACCATCGCGTGCAAGAGTGTGGTTTCATACCTGACTTATTCCATGATGTTTCCCAAGATCGTACAGGGACCTGTCACCAGATATGAGAATTTCAGAAACAAACTAAAGGGCCGAAAGATATCCTTAAGGAAATTCGACAGGGCATTAAAGCTGTTTATACTGGGTCTAGCCATGAAAGTAATAGTGGCCGACAATATCGGTATTCTCTGGAATGACCTTAAGATGATAGGCTATGAGAGTATATCAACGCCTCTTGCGTGGCTTGGAATGGCAGTATATTCACTCCAGCTCTACTACGACTTTGCCGGATATTCGCTTATGGCTATGGGACTTGGCGGTATGATGGGGTTTTCACTCCCCGTCAACTTTGATACACCGTATGCATCAAGTTCGATTTCCGAATTTTACAGAAGATGGCATATGACCCTTGGTCAGTGGTTTAAAGATTATATTTACATCCCCCTTGGCGGCAACAGAAAGGGTACGATCCGTACGGTTTTCAACCTGTTTGTCGTATGGCTCCTTACAGGCCTCTGGCACGGGATCACTTTAAACTTTATTATATGGGGACTGTCCCTTTTCTTCTTTATCGCACTTGAAAAGCTTTTCCTCATGAAGGTGATCAGAAAGCTGCGAAAGAATCTTCTCACGAGGATCATCCCCCATTTGTATGTCCTTTTTGTCATACCCCTTACGTGGATGGTATTTGCCATCTCCGATATAAAAATTCTGGGAGTGTATATGACGAGACTGTTCCCGTTCCTGCCCCATGATTATACGTCAAACGTAAACCCCGGAGATTTTACGAGGTATATCACAAAATACGGATGGGTACTCGGGATAGCAGTTTTATTTTCGTTCCCTAAAGTACACAGATTTATGATAGTACTCCGCAGGAGGAAATGGTCGTTTATCATATACCTGGCCATGCTGATGGCTGCTATGTATTTCGTGGCGGCCGGTACGGGCAACGGATTTATGTACGCAGTATTTTAATATAAATTATTTATAATAAATAATGAAACAGTATGATTTTGACAGAAAAAAAAGAAGAGTGATGACCGAGGAATACGGCGACGAGTATGAGGATTTTGTCGTATTGGATTTATCCCGTGACCCGAAGGAGGATAACGGGGAGGATACCGAAGAGGAATCAGAGGAAGAATACGGTAAAATCCGGGAAATACCCCGTCCCAGGAGAAAGGTAAAGCCGGGGAGAAGAGGCTCGTCATTTTCAGATGCGCTCCTTTTGGTTTTTGTGCTGGCGTTTTTCGGATTTCTCATTATATACGGATACAACTTAAAGGCAGCAGATTATAAAATCCCCGGAAAAGAGGAGGATATGAGCCTGACAGGTGTGGTCGCCAATGCGATCATATCCGTTAAGGACGGCATTTACCCCTGGAATTACCGGGAGATAATGGCGGAGAAAAATGCTCTGTATGCAAAGATATACGGAACTGCCGGTCAGGAGGAAGGCAGCCGGACAGGTGAAGCATCTGACGGAGAGGCCAGGGAAGCCGGTCATGTATATGAGGAAAATACTGATGAACCGGTTTCCGATACGGATGATACAGGTGAAAATCCTGCTGATGAAGGTAACGGAGAGCCTGAAGAGGAAGGTCCCGTGGAAGTCAGATATATGAGGGTAGGCGATGAGTATTTTGAGGATGCCGTATTTTTAGGGGACTCCAGAGTAGTCGGTCTGGCCCTTTACTCAGGTATGGAAACCTGTACATTTTATGCCAAGACATCCCTGACTATATACAAGCTGATGGATTCCTCTGCGGATACTGAGCCTATCACCACGATCAGGGAAGCTCTCATGACCAATGAATTTAAGAAGATTTACATCCAGGTCGGTATAAATGAGCTCGGTACAGGGGATCTTGAGTATTTCATAACCCAGTATCAGAGTGTCATAGATGAGATAAGACTCCTCCAGCCTGACGCAATCATATATATTAACTCAATACTGCACGTAACCGAGGCCAGGGACAAGCAGGGTGATTATATAAACAACCAGATAATAGATGAGCGTAATGAGGCGCTCTCACAACTTGCCAATGATGTGGATGTCTTCTATATAGATGTAAATCCGGTCCTCGATGATGATGAGGGAAACCTGCGTCAGGATTTGTCGTGGGACGATGTACACCTGACTGCAAACAGTTATCCCATGTGGTATGAATTTTTAAAGGATCATGCCATCGACCTCGTGGCCATGGGCCTTAAGGATCCGTCGGAAACAGAAGATACAGGTGAGCCCGTCGACGTACCGGAGGATAGTACGGAAGAGGATACAGAGGATAATGCCGAAGAGATAACAGAGGATAATCCTGAGGTTACGGATGATAGTAATTGACATTTGTGCCATGTAATGTTAAAGTACAGAAAATGGGTTAATTATGCCCAAAACGATATAAACACAGGCACGGAGGGTAAAAAAATGGCAGCGCCAGCAAAAAAAGCAGAGAAGAACAGTAAAAAGGTCGTAGCAAAGAAAGCAAGCACACCTGCAAAGAAATCTGTGAGTAAGCCTGCAGCTAAGAAAGAAGTAAAGAAAGAAGTGAAAAAGGCAGTTAAGTCTGCTGCAAATAAGACTGTAGCCAAGAAATCAGCAGCTAAAAAGCCTGTAGCAAAAGCACCGGCAAAAAAACCTGCAACAAAGTCAGCTGTAAAGCCGGCTGCTAAAAAGACTGCCGTAAAATCCGTAGCTAAGAAAGCAGTAGCCAAGAAACCCGTTGCAAAAAAACCTGAGGTTAAGAAAACTGCAGTTAAAAAGCCTGTAGCAAAAGCACCGGCTAAAAAGACCGTAAAGCCTGTATCAAAGACAGCAGTAAAGAAAACTGAAAAAAAGGTAACAAAGCCTGTAGTTAAGGCAGCAGCTAAAAAGGCTGTTAAGCCGACGGCAAAGCCCGTAGCTAAAAAAGCAGAGGCAAAAAAGCCTGTAGCAAAGAAGCCCGTGGCAAAGCCTGTAGTTAAAAATGCAGTAGCCAAGAAACCTGTAGCTAAAAAGGCAGAGGTAAAGAAGGCAGCAGCAAAGAAGCCTGTGGCTAAAAAGCCTGCAGTTAAGACAACAGTTAAAAAACCCGTTGCAAAACCTGCAGTTAAAAAGGCAGAGGTAAAGAAAACGGCAACAAAGCCTGTAGCTAAAAAGGTTGAAGTAAAGAAGGCAGCAGAAAAGAAGCCTGTAGCCAAAAAACAGGAAGTAAAAAAGCCTGAGATCAAGAAAGCAGAAGTAAAGAAGCCCGAAGTAAAAAAGGCTGAAGTAAAAAAATCTGAAGTAAAAAAATCTGAAGTTAAAAAACCTGAAATTAAGAAGGTTGAAATAAAGAAGCCTGAGGTTAAAAAAGCTGAGGTTAAAGAGGTTAAGAAGGAAGTAAAGCCTGAAGTACCCGTTAAGCCAAAGACAGTCTTTAAGCCTACAGGAATCGTTAAAGGTCTTGCAGCAGCATTCTTAAATACCGAGCCTGTTGCTGAGACAGCTATCGAGAACGAAAAGCGCACATTTACGACCAAGAAAAGCCGTGAAAAAAAGCCTTCCGTTCCCACAGCATCTGAGGTTGCAGCTTCCATCCGCAAGAAAAAGGAAGAGGAAGCATATTATGCAAATCTCATTGCGGAGAGTGCAAAGAAGCCCATCAGTTTAGGTGAGAAACCGGCGCCTGCTGCTCCTGTCGTTAAGAAGGAAGAGCCGGTAAAGGCAGAGGAAAAGAAGCCGGAAGTAAAGAAGGCAGAAGTTAAGAAAGCCGAAGCCAAAAAGCCGGAGGCTAAAAAGGCCGAGCCTAAAAAAGCAGAGGCTCCAAAGAAAGCAGAGCCCAAGAAAGCAGAAGCTAAAAAAGCCGAACCTAAAAAAACTGAGGTAAAGAAGGAAGCTCCCGCAGCAAAGAAAGATGAGATCAAAAAGCCCGAGGCAAAGCCGGCAGCAGTAAAAGAAAAGATCATGATCCAGTTCGGTTCATCAGATTATGATGAGGCAGCCATTGTAAAGAAGGCTGAGGCTATCTGGACAAAGGAGCTTAAAAATAAGGCAGAGGATCTCAAGAACCTTGAAGTTTATATCAAGCCCGAGGATAAGAAAGCTTATTATGTATTTAATAAGAAGATAAACGGAGAGTTCGCAATCTGATCTTCTTAATAAGAATTAATAATTTACCGCAGTTATCTGATGATGACTGCGGGTTTTTAATTATTGACTGAAAGTGTTAGTATAGTCTAGTAGAAAATAAAGATTTTTGATTCAAACAAAGAAGTACGATATGAATAGAGGCAGGATCTTTATTGATAGCAATTAGATACTTGAAAGAGTACGGCAAATTTGAGGGTGTTAAAGTGCATAAAGTAGGTATCTAGAGCCATGTTATTCCATGTGAAAGTATGAAAAAATCAAGTTGAACAATTTGATATGTGGATGGTGAAAAATTGATGTAAGTAAGAATCTAATTTGTTTATCAAAAACGCTAAAAGTTTTCAGCTTCGGAAATAATCATTGCTTAAATACGATAACTTTTATCGGGAACAGTTATTATTTGGAAATATAGTTCGATTATAATCGATTAATGGATTCTTCGATTTTTCTGCCTCCTTGGATAAACGGAGCATTAGGCGTATTGTATCTTTCAATTATATTGATTTGATGGCTTAATGAAAGAAAAAAATGAAACCGTGGTAGCATTCCTTGAGTTCTATTGCCTTATAACGGGCTAAAATGTACCTTTGAGGGTGCCTCTAGAAGCTTTTGAGATGGGACCGATTATAGTTTGTGATATAGGTGGTATGTGAAGAGATTTCAAAAGCATATATTAAGAAATAAGAGTGCATAAAAGATAAAAGTCTTTCAACTTAAGTAAAAGAACTTTTGAAAACAGGGTTAATGATGTTTTGAGTTTAGGATGTATGATGAGAGTTTGAAAAATATTATTGATAATGGTAAAATAAATCAAATATAGATTGGAAAGGAACGTTGATATTGACACTCAGATAAATAATGATATAATTATTACACTGTGTTCGTATGAGACAAATTTCGATATGATAGATAGCACATACAGATGGATGGGGGAGTTTGCGACTGCATTCACATTTATTTGCCTTTGGGTTCAATACTATTTTGGGAACACTGAAGAGAGAACCGTGGTGTGTGCAATGGTTATTGCATGTGCCTCGTTACTTCAAAATTTGGAAGCCGACACGAAAGATCGGAAAAAATCTATAATGATTAATTCAAATCAGAGAAGTAGCAGGTTGTACAAGTTTTTTTTTAAAGGAAAATTATGGTTAGAACGGGTAGTTTCTAGTCTTTCTATCGCAATATTGATTGCTTATGTAATAACTTTATCAAATCATGGAGCGAAATTTCAAATGATGAGGTCTTTTGAAATATGCTGTATGATAAAGATGATGACGTTTTCGTATAGTATTTTTTTTCTAGTATCTTTGATAATAAAGATGATAGTTTCTTTAGCGATGGACAATAATCCAATGAGAACAATGCAACAGTAGATTGGAGGGTAAGTTTTATGCTTAATTTTTTTGGCTCAAAAAAGAAAGATAATAGAAATAAATCTGAAATATACAGTATTGCAAAAGAAAGAGTAGAATTACCGTCATTTTCTCCGAGAGTAGAATCAGATGATAATGGAAAAGAAGAAAAGCATGCGGGGGATGTAGCAAAGAAAGCGATTCCCGTAGAAGTTACATTTAAGGAAGTGAGCCTTAATGCGTAAAGCGGAATTCGACGAATATTACGAAAACGTAATAATGTATTACGGAAGACAGTTTATAAAGAATAACAAGGGATATCATCTGATTGATGATTCACAAAGAGTATTCGAGGAATATCTAAATCAGAAAGCATGTATGAAATTGTTGATGGGAAAGCAAGGGCAAGGACAATTACTTGATCGACATAAGGTATGTGCGGCAATGACGGTTGCGATATTAAAAGCAAGAATAATAGTATGTGATGAAATTGATGATTTTGATGGAACGTTTGGATTGGAGAAATCATCAAAAATTAATGAGCAGTTAGCCTTTTATTCTGGATGGACATTGATGGTGTCTTTTCTGGAGTCGGAAAATCTTTCGGAAATGGTTAAAAAATATAAACTTCCTGAAACATCGCATAATTCAGATTTTGGTGACACTTTTGCTAGATCATTATTTTTTGCAAATGCACAAAACAGTCTATCACCAGAGTTGATAGCAAATATATATTTTTTGTTAGAAAAATATAACGAATGCATATGTTGAGAAAATAAATAATAGGCATTTCAAATTACAATATTAATGTTATATATTTGCTTTAGATTCAAAGAGATTGAATCAGCATTTTTATATTAATATAATAAATAGCCACTTGGGACCTTAATTAAATTATCTCATAAAAAAGTAGTTTCCATCATGTGTAATTGACAGAAACTACTTTTTGTTTTCTTTATTTGGTTTTATAAATTTTTGTCTTTTGGTGGACAAGGGTCGTTGCCATAACTGTTACATGTACGGAATTTTCCGTCATTCCCTTGGACACGCATTTCAGTGTGTTGATTACGTGCTATATCTCTAGCAATCTTGATTGCTTCACTCTGTGTTGATGTGACTTTCGTAGCACGATTATTGTTGGCTCCCTTCACAGCCCATCCATCTCCATGTTTTACAACAAACTGATCTTTACCCATATTCTTACACCTCCTAAGTGATAGAGATGCAAGAATGAACCATCCAACATTCTTGCCTTTTTATATTTATTTTACCGGTATCTTAAAAACTTTGCCATTTTTAGGATATATTTTTTTACCATTTTTCGTTATGCATCTACGAAAAATATATTCTTGTGTCTCTTTATCTGACTTAACTTTTTTCATAGCAAATACCTCCATAATTATTTTTCAATATATTGACTGAAATTATGATTGAAACAAAGGGAAGAATTTGCTAAACTAAATTTGGTTTTTATAAAAGGTTAGCGGATGGTTAAATTCCTCCGAGAGCTTCTTAAGAAGTACAAGGGTCGTAACCTTGTGCTTCTTTTTTTATGCTAAGTAGTTTCCTACATTAACAACGATAGAATATCATATAAAAATTTGTTAATCAACAATATCATGAGTTTTGTTGATTGTTATCCACAATATCTTGTGCTTATGTTAATATTGTAGATAATTTTTGCAATTCCAATGGACTGGAATCTATTATTTTTTGAAAATCTAGTGATTCAATCATAGGTTTGGCTTTTTCTCCTTCATGGTATGTATTACCACAAGATCGGTATAGTGCTTTCATCTTAGCCTTACCTTTTCTACCTGATAGCTTATCAGGAACATCAATTCCTAGGTAAGTGCAAACACCTGATAAATCAAATAACATTATATCTTCAATATCCGCACTTGCAGCGAGATCAATTATTTCTTCAGCTTTTGCTCTTGCCAATTCTTTACGTAATAATTTCCAGTCATCCTGATAAAATTTGGAAATATCGTATTCTGAGCTATCAGTGTCATAGCACAGAAAAACTGTCCATGGTATCTTGTATTTATTGGCGCATTTATTGGTAAACCATTTTCCTGAATGCGATACTTGTGTAACCGTACCAACAGTATTAAATTTTATTAGTATAACTTCTGTACAATTAACCCATTCAAAATAGACATCTCCATTGTCAAGATTATCACCTTTTATAAAAGAGCAATTATTCTGTTGAGCGAGCCACATCAAGAAAGTTCTATAAAAAACTTTTTCTGTTGCCCCCTCTAAGACAAAAGCTATGCCCATTGTATACTCTCCCAAACTTAGTTTACCTCCAAATAGCTCTCCAATACTTCAAATGAATCTGAGTCACCAGACAAGAGTTCAAATAGGTATTCACCTACAGAAAGTCCAAGATCACGGGCATTAGCCATAATTTTTTTGACTTTATTCTTTTGAATTCTTCTAAATACAGCAACACCATTGGCATTTGGGACACCAACATATATTTTCTCCGGTTTAAGATATTGCACAAGATATGGAGAGTGACTAGAAACAATGAGTGGAGCATCGCCTAAAGCATCATTAATTATTTCAAGTAAGTTTTTAATCATTCGAGGATGAATGCTAGTTTCTATTTCCTCGACTCCAACTATCCCAGCTTTGACAAGGTTTGCAATAAATGCATTTGTCAAAAGCCAAATTGCCCTCTTTGTACCTGTTGACATATTTGCAATACTAACAGGCTGATTCATAAACTCACTTTTAACGAATAACCTATAAACGTGTTCACGTATTTTAAATGGAATCTCCTTTCCCATTTCTTCAGATGACAGTTCTTTGTCCCCTACCTTAACAGTAATATGCTTGTCAATATTCTGATCCGTCAAAGTGAATTCATTTAAGTTTATTGATGAAAAATCAGGGAACAATGTATATACAGCTTCTTCGAATAATTTATAAAGCTCTGAATTTTTCTTTTTTAATAAAAACAATGCTTTAGGAACATCTGTATCATCAAATCTTATAGAATCTTCCTCATCTTCAATATATTCGAGTGGAGATGGTTGATATCTATCCCTAAGATCTAATGATGAACATACTCTAAATGAAATATTATGTATATCCCTAATTATACCTGAAATATCAATATCTTCTAAAAGAGACAATACATCAATTGCAAGCTGCAAGTCGTCAAGCTCAATTTTCCTAAATGCTATCGTATCTTTACTTTTTCGATATTTTCCCTCTGTACGTTTAAGAAAAGAATTATATCTGACACTAGTATTTTCTCTGGCTTCAATCCATTCATTTGTAATTACTTCACCAGTAGCATCATCTCTATGCCATTTGAACGAAAAACCGTATCTAGCGAACTTATACTCCGCCAGGTCTTCATCACAAAATTCAACCTCAAAGTAATACTCTTCATTCTGCATGACTGTACACAGAGGAATACCTTTTATCCATGACATCATGTTCTTTCTTCCCTTACGTGATTCATGAATAAAATTAAATCCAAAACCTATAGCTTCCATAAGATTTGATTTTCCATAATTATTTGTGGAAATAAGAGCACAAATACTATCTAACTCGAGCCTGGTTTTTTTTATGTTTTTGAAGCCTGCAACAGTGATACTATTAATTTTCACCTTAATACCTCCGTTTCTTCTATTACGACTATATCATTAATATTAAATAAATTCAATAAAAAACTATACCTCGTTTAGAAAAAATAGATAGTATTTCGAAAATATTGCTATAAAGTATAGAATAAGATATAATACGTATTTAATTACATATTAATCCATGCTAAAAAGTTATTTAGAGTACCGTTGTATACGATTACCATTCGTTCCCATTTATTTGGTTAAATATTCGCCAATGTATAATTCATTTTGATTTTGCTTTGCTTAAATAATATAAATATAAATGAATTAAACTTTTTAACCTTCGAAAGTTTAATTCATTATTAAAAACATCTTATCATTATACTCAATTACCCAGATAAAGGTATTTATAAGAAAATGGACTAATAAAGGCCCTTATAAAGATTTTTTGAGGATATTTTTTGTCGTATTAAAAAAAATAATTCAACTTTTAATTGATCGATTCTATAGAATAAATCAGAATACCGATAATTCGGTAACAGTTTCTGCTAAAAAAAGACCTTTTCTGTCATAGACATTGATAAAAAAAATAATAAATATATATTTTAATTATCAAAATAATATGAAAAAACGAGGAGGTAAAAAGTTTGAAACAGAAGGGTAGCGGATAGAGAATACATAATTGGCAACACAAATAAGCCATCTTTCGGTGGCTGAAAAATTGAATATAGACGCAACACCTAATCAGGAAGCTATGACAGGATCATCCTTGATGATGTAGCCACGCTGTTTTAGCAGATTAAGAGCCTGTGAAGTAGATAAGACTTTTCCTTCTTTCACAGTACGGGGTTCAGAATAACCTTCAGCCGCATAAGGCTTCAAATCTGTTAGTATGTGCCAGATAGCGGTCAGGATCATACGACAGATTGCAATGATGGCTTTCTTGTGCCCACGGCGTGCTTTGATACGCTTATAGCGATTAATAAACTCCGGATGCTTTTTGGATTTGATCAAAGCATTTGCAACCTGGACCAAAACTGGCTTAAAATAGGAACCAGCACGGGAAATCCGAGTCGATTTGATCTTTTGGTTGCTTTGATCATTACGAGGACAGCATCCTGCCCAGGAGACGAGGTGTTTAGCTGTGGGGAAGACAGACATATCACCACCGATCTCAGAGAGCACTTGAATTGCAGTCAGTGGATTCTTATCGAATCCGGGAATAGTCCGAATCAGGTTGAGGGCATCCTTATATTTTTCACTGAGACGAAAGATTTCCCGTTCTATTTCTACTTTGTGCTTTTCTAATTCATCGATGTGATCAAGGCACTGTCTAAGCTTTACAGCTTGTTCCTCTGATATAGCACCGTCCACAGCTGTCTGGATCTCCTCAATGGGAGTCTTGCATCTTCCATCAACAAATGGTGCCACATCAAATGTTTCCCCAGGGTGTTGTAAAATTTGCTCTGTGATAGAGCGAGAAGATTTACCAAATATATCCGAAAAGACATCGTCGAGTTTGAGGTTGGATATGGTAAGACAGTTATGAGCACGATTCTTTTCGCCTGTGATCATACAGGTGAGTTTGAATCGATATCTTACCAGATCCCGTAACTGACGGATATCTGCCGGAGGAATAAACGAAGGCTTGACCATGCCGCACATATATAGATCACAGATCCACCTAGCATCTTTGCGGTCAGTCTTGTTACCCTTCATTGGCTTGGTATATTTGGGATGGGAAAGCGTAACCCATAGGCCATGCTTTTCCAGAATGTTAAAAACAGGGATCCAATATTTACCGGTAGATTCCATACAAACATCGTTGCAGTTGTATTTGGCAAGCCAGTCACACAACTCATTCAATCCCTTTGTAAAGGAAGAAAAGCGAGCTTGCTTGTACTCAGTCCGATTGTTGGAGTCAGTAATGCCGATACATGCATAGATCCATGTTTTGTGGACATCAAGTCCACAACAGTTGTTTTTGATGATTTTGAAAGACAATATAAAACCTCCTGTAGTTTATAGTTATAAAACTGACAGTGACTGGTCACCCGGCGAGATCGAGTCGACTTCGGAAGAGATAAGTTTACGGGCTACGATATGCGCCATTCATTGATGCCTTTAACGGATGACCGACAACATATAAGAATGCGAGGTCGCCGCTATACAGCCCCGCCACTCACCTCCACGTGTTCTGTAGTGTGTCAGTCTTATAGCATAGATAATAACAGAAGGGAAGAAACTTTAAGAAGATAGATTAGCGGAAGTCACCGGTTTCATAACCACATTGGTGTCTTTCGCAGAAAGACGGGTTATAAGAATGAAAGATATGGATAAGAGATGGGGAATCATGGCAGTTTTGTTGGTGATATCTTCGGTATTTGGATTTGCGGCTTTTCTTGTGGGCAGATCGGCTTATGGGGATATGGTGGAAAAAGGGTAAAACAAGGGGACGAAATTCCAAAATGATGTAGACAAGAATTTCTTATATC
>DFKO01000218.1 GCA_002373855.1 Lachnospiraceae bacterium UBA3643 | reverse complement strand
AATCCCGGATTCCTCTATCAGCAGAATACAATGCGGGATGCGATGGTTGCGGCTATTTCTCTTAATTCATTTAACAGACACTGTAAGCGTGTAAAGATGGCCAATATCGCCCAGGCAGTAAATGTACTCCAGGCAGTCATATTGACTGAGGGTGAGATGATGATAAAGACACCTACCTATCATGTATTTGATCTATTTAAGGATCATCAGGACGGCGATGCAGTATACTGCTATTCTCAGAACGAGAATATGAAGGAAGGCAGGAATACTCCCATGATTTCATCATCTGCATCAGTAAAGGACGGAGTACTCACCTTAACGGTTGCAAACTGCGGACTTGATGATGATGTGGATATCGTATGTGAATTATCAGGCATTGCTCCGTCAAAGGCATCTGCAAGGATCCTTACAGGAGATGTACATGACCACAATACATTTGATGATCCGGAAAAGGTAATTATCAGTGATTATGATGCCCGGATAGATGATGGAAAGTTAAGGATCAAACTACCGGCATGCTCTGTAGCAGAGGTCAGACTGTCATGATGCAGCCGCCGTGCAAAAAATGTCTGTTATCCGAACTGAATGACTCTGATATCAAAAAAGAGATAATGAACATGGTGGGCAAGATCCCTGATAAAGATAAAGTGGGGGCTGATACTTATAAATCAAGGCTGGATGTCTGCAGGCAGTGCGACGACCTGATTGAAGGAACCTGCCTTAAATGCGGATGCTATGTTGAACTTCGGGCAATTATGAAAAGATCAAAATGTCCCGGAAAAAAATGGAAATAAAAATATAACTGAGAGGAAAGGCACAGATGGAGGAAAATAAAAAAGATGTCAGGCAGCTGATAGAAATATGCAGGGGACATAAAGTCTATATCCAGACCCATAACATCCCTGATCCTGATGCTATCGGAACAGCTTTCGGTCTGCAGCAGCTTATGATTCACTTTGGTTTAAATCCGATCATTACGTACGACGGAACCATTGATAAACTGAGCTCGTCAAAGATGCTTGATCTGTTTGATATTGAGATGTATGCCGATCAGGATATCCTTGATGAGATGAAAGAAGAGGACTATATCATCTGCGTTGACAGTCAGAAACATGCAGGCAATATTACGGATCTGCCGGGAGATGAGATAGCTACCATTGATCATCACCCGACTACAATGAAAAATGCCCATATTGAATACCTTTACAAGGATGTCAGGATAGTGGGCGCGTGCTGTTCGATAATCGCGGATTATTACAGTCAGCTTGATATTGAGCCATCATCTGATGTGGCAACGGCTCTTGTTTACGGCATAAAAATGGATACGGCCAAATTCTCCCGTGGCGTGACAGACGTGGATATCAGGGCGTATGCATATCTTAATAAATATATGAGCGAAGAAAAGCTCAGTAAGATGGAGAGAAATAATCTTCAGTTCAGTGACCTGAAAGCATATGGTAATGCAATTGAAAATATTGAGGTATACGGATATTTCGGAATATCCCATATAGCATTTGCCTGTCCTGATGCAATGGTGTCGATAATAGCCGATTTCATCCTCTCTCTGGTGGAGATAGAGGTGGCTGTAGTGTACTGCGACAGGCCTGACGGCATGAAATTCTCTGTAAGATCTGAGAGGGAAGATGTCAATTCAGGAGAGCTGGTAGCTAAGGCTCTGGAAGGTATAGGCACCGGTGGAGGTCATATGGCCATGGCAGGCGGTATGGTTCCTGTAGAGAACTATCCTGCGCTTGGAGACTACAGGGATAATGCCATTACAGAGCGTTTTGTGAGAGCGCTGGGAATAGAATTCTGATAAAATTATCATATCTCTGCTTCAAAATAAGACCTGTTTTTCCGGGTCTTATTTTTGTGCTTCAAATTTTGGGATTTATTTACATAATGATTATCTGAGTATTTCGGTATTTTTTATTATCATAATTTTCGGCTGATTTTAGTTTTTTTAGTATTAATGTGGATCAAAGAAAAACAGTTTACGATAATTTTGTTATTTAAGAGTATGGCAGTATATAGTGGTTAACATAACAATATATTCACAATGATATGCTTGCTAAATTAAAGTGTGTCAAATATCTGTTTAGTTAACATAAATATCTATTATAAAAAAGGAAACTAACGCACGATTTGACAAAATAAGAAAATACAGTAAATATATGGTTACAATGTATAAATGACCAAACTGGTCAACTTGAATATTATACATGATACGATATAAGAATGGTTTACATAATCACTTGACATTTATTTTCTAAAAGATATAAACAACCATTTGTTTGGTATGGTTACATAATTACGAGGTTTACCATAATTATTTAATTAAATAAATTGAATTGGTTTACATAACTAAAACAATAAATATATCAAAAACACAATAATTCTCTATCGAGCCGGGAAAGACGGGAGAAAATAAATGCAAACATTTGTTCATGTTTTGGTTTACATATCTACCGGGAGAGAATATAATCAGAATCATGAGATTAAGGACCGTGTGAGAGTGGTCATATAATAAATAAGCCTTTTGATATATATCATAAGCGATAGCATTTCGTAATTGTGAAAAATGGAAAAGCCCGGGAAAAACGGAAACAATGAAATATTAATTAATCCCGGCAATAAGAAGACCGGAAAAAAGCAGATCGGAGATAACGGAGAATATACGATATATGTATCCGTCAGACAGCTTGTGGAATTTATATTAAGGTGCGGCGATATAGACAACCGTCATACCTCAGGTTCCGATACTGCCATGCAGGAGGGCACCAGACTCCACCGTTTGATCCAGAGGAGACAGGGGGAGAAGTATCATGCGGAAGTGCCCCTTAAATATACCTACACTACCGGCAGGTACAATATTATCATCGACGGGCGGGCTGACGGAATCATAGAAGATGAAAAAGTCACCATCGATGAGATTAAATGCGTCCTTAAAGATCTTGATTATATAAAAGAGCCTAATCCCATTCATCTGGCTCAGGCTCTTTGTTATGCATATATATATCTTAAACAGCATTCTTTGGGTGACATTAGCGTCAGAATGAGTTATTGTCATATCGAGACAGAGCAGATGAAATATTTTGATTTTGATTTCTCTGCAGATGAAGTCATCAAATGGTTCGATAATCTTATGTCCAAATATATCATCTGGGCAGATTTTCAGTATGACTGGCATTTTACATCCATTAAGTCAATTGACGGACTGGAGTTTCCTTTTCCGTACAGAGAAGGTCAGCGGGACCTTGTCGTATACGGATATCAGACTATCCGGGAATCGAAAAAGATTTACATTCAGGCTCCTACCGGTGTAGGCAAGACGATTACGACAGTATTTCCTTCCGTAAAGGCAGTGGGTCAGGGCATGGCTAATAAGATTTTCTATCTGACTGCAAAGACGATCACCAGAACTGTTGCAGAGGATACTTACGAGATACTCCGCCGTGACGGCCTTAAATTCAAGACAGTCACCATCACTGCAAAAGAAAAAATATGTCCATGTGAAAAGGCAGAGTGCAATCCGGGTAAATGCGAGAGGGCAAAAGGTCATTATGATCGGGTAAATAAAGCACTGTATGAGCTGATAACAGGGTATGACCGGATAGACAGAAGTGTCATAGAAGAAATAGCCGAAAAGTACATGGTCTGTCCGTTTGAGTTGTCTCTTGATGCAACTCTTTTCGCCGACAGCATTATCTGCGATTACAATTATGTATTTGATCCCCATGTTCAGCTTAAGAGATATTTCAGTGAAGGCATGTCAGGCGATTATATATTCATGATAGATGAGGCCCATAATCTTGTGGACCGGGGCAGGGATATGTTCAGTGCAAAACTTTATAAAGAAGATTTCCTTGAAGTAAAGAGAGTTTTAAATGATGCCATTCAGAAGCAGGCAGTCACAAAAGTGTTTAAAAAGCCGTCCCTGGCAATGCGTCTGATAAAAGCACTGGAGCGGTGTAATAAAACCCTTCTTACATTAAAAAAGGAATGTGACGGCTGCAGGGAACTTAATGATATTGATATATTTGCAGGACTTGTATCGAGCCTTCATACTGTTATGGACCAGTTTCTCCAGGACGAGGATGACAGTGAGATCAGGCAGAAGGTTCTTGAATTTTATTTTGAGATATGCCACTTCCTTTTAATATATGAAAAGCTTGATAAGAATTATACGATATACTCGGAGATAGAGGAGGATACCAGGGACAAAAGGTTTATGGTAAAGCTCCTGTGTGTCAATCCGAGAGAAAATCTAAAGGAAGCTATGTCAAAGGGGCGCAGCAGTATACTCTTTTCGGCCACATTCCTTCCTATACAGTATTACAAAAATCTGCTGGGCGGAGAAAAGACCGATTACGAGGTATATGCAAAGTCTGCTTTTGACAATAAAAAGAGAGGCCTCTTTATAGCAGGTGATGTGACGAGTAAATATACAAGGCGGAGCGATGCGGAGTTTCACAAGATCGCTGCATATATTTATGAAATCACAAAAGTAAAACCGGGCAACTATATGGCGTTTTTCCCGTCACATGCTTTCCTTGCAAAGGTATATGAACAGTTTGCCGGATCATTTATGGATGAAGATACGACGGACTGCATTGTTCAGGAAGAGTATATGAATGAAGAGATGCGTGAGAATTTCCTGGCATATTTTTCCGGTAAAGAACCGGATCCGGAATCGGGTATAAGCGGTCCGGTCAGGACAAGAAGGGGAGAGCCTCTTAAGCGGACCCTTATAGGATTTTGCGTACTCGGAGGCATATTTTCTGAGGGGATTGACTTAAAAAACGACAGTCTTATCGGTGCGATCGTAGTCGGAACGGGACTGCCCATGGTATGCAACGAGCGGGAGCTGCTAAAGGATTTCTTTGATGATGAAAACAGCGACGGATTTGATTATGCGTACAGATATCCCGGTATGAACAAGGTGCTCCAGGCAGCAGGCCGTGTCATCCGTACCGCAGAGGACGTAGGTATAGTAGCTCTCCTTGATGAGCGGTTTTTATACAATCAAAACAACAGGCTGTTTCCGAGAGAGTGGGAGGATATCAGGGTGATAAACGCAGGAAATGTGTCAGATGAGATCAGGGGATTCTGGGACGGACATTCCTGAATAATTGGTTTTTAAACCCGTCGTATGATATAACAAGGATGTTTTATCGTAATTTTGAGGGAACAGCGAACCATGGATGGTGAGCGCCGAGAAATTATGATATAATCTTTCAGAAAAAATCTGTAAAAGGGAGATAAAGAAAATGTGGGCTTATGAAAGTGTATTTTATCAGATTTATCCGCTTGGCTTTTGCGGAGCACCGTTTGAAAATGACGGAGTAGCAGAGAGCAGGATCCTTAAGGTAAACGACTGGATTCCGCACATCAAAAAACTCGGCGCAAATGCTATTTATTTTTCACCTGTATTTGAATCGGATACTCACGGTTACAATACAAGGGATTATACAAAGATAGATACAAGACTCGGTTCGAACGGAGATTTTGCAAAGGTATGCAAAAATCTCCATGATAACGGGATAAAGGTTGTTCTCGATGGCGTGTTCAATCATGTGGGCAGGGGATTCTGGGCTTTTCAGGATGTCCTTAAAAACAGGGAATCTTCTCCTTATGTAAGCTGGTTTAACAGGATTGATTTCGGAGGCAACTCAAACTACAATGACGGACTCTGGTATGAAGGCTGGGAGGGCAATTACGACCTCGTCAAATTAAACCTTCATAATGAAGATGTAGTACAGCACATATTCCATGCCGTAGAGGGATGGATAAATGAGTTTGATATTGACGGCATCAGACTTGACGTGGCATACTGTCTCGATTACGGATTCTTACGCAGGCTCAGGGATTTCTGCGATTCAAAAAAGCAGGATTTCTTCCTTGTCGGAGAAGTGCTTCACGGTGAGTACGGCCGTATGCTTAATGAAATGAATATCCATTCAGTCACTAATTATCAGTGCTATAAGGGTATATATTCAGCATTTAACAGCTCAAACATGTTTGAGATAATCCATTCGATTAACAGGCTGTTTGAGAATCAGCCGTGGGCTGTTGCGAGGGATGCACACCTCCTCTCATTCTGTGATAATCATGATGTATCAAGGATTGCAACCATTTTAAATGACAAAAGATGTCTGCCCCTTGTATACGCCCTTGTATTTGGCATGCCGGGTATACCGTGTGTATATTACGGAAGTGAGTGGGGCGCAGAGGGAGACAAGAGCCATGGCGACCAGGCCCTCAGAGTCAGCTTTGACAAGCCTGAGTGGACTGACCTGACAGAATTTATCTCCAAACTTGCAGAGGCAAAGAAAAACAGCAATGCCCTTAACTACGGCGGTTTCAGGAGTGTGGTACTCACCAATAAGCAGTGCATATTTGAGAGAAAGACTGATTTTGAGAGAGTGCTTGTGGCAATCAACATGGATGACAATCCGTACACGGCACACTTTGATGCAGGCTGTGGCATGGCGGTAGATCTCATTACAGGAGATAATCACGACTTTGGCGGAGGCAGCGAACTGGCACCGTTTAGTGCACATTTCTGGAAGTGCGAGAGATAAATATATTTAAGAAAAGTGCGGTTTTATTTTGGAGGCAGCATGAAGGATCTGAACGAAATCAGACTTGAAATCAATGATATCGATAAGGAGATGGCATCACTCTTTGAAAAGAGGATGAATGCGGTCAGACAGGTCGGCGAGTACAAGATGGCTCACGGGCTTCCGATATTTGACGGAGCCAGGGAAAATGCAGTTATAGAGAGAAACTCGGCTTATATCACAAATGAAGAATATAAACCTTTTTATGTGACTTTCCTGCAAAATACAATGGGTGTGTCGAGACAGTTTCAGAACAGGCTCTTTACGGGAGTCAAGGTGGCATATTCCGGAGTAGAGGGGGCTTTTGCCCATATTGCGGCCGGCAGGATATTTCCCGAGAGCAAACTCGTATCATATAAAGGATTTGAAAAAGCGTACAGGGCAGTCGAGGACGGTGAGTGCGATCTGGCTGTGCTCCCCATAGAAAACAGTTTTGAGGGAGAAGTGGTACAGGTAACCGATCTTATGTACAGAGGCAGTCTGTATGTAAACGGTGTATACGATCTGCCTGTTGTACACAATCTCCTGGTTGTCCCCGGTGCCAGGGCAAAAGATATAAAGAAAGTAATCTCCCATCCCCAGGCCCTTGGTCAGTGTGCCAATTATATAAAAGAGCACGGGTACGAGGAAGTACAGGCATCAAATACAGCGGTTGCGGCAAAAACCGTCGCCGATAATAAGGATAAGTCTGTTGCAGCCATTGCAAGCAAAGAGACAGCAGAACTTTACGGCCTCAGTATCCTCGAGCAGGGTATTAATGACAGCAATACAAATACCACCCGTTTCGCAGTATTTTCAAAAGTAATGGATGAGGACAAGCGGGGCAGGGATGATAATATAATTCTGATATTTACTGTCAATAATGAGGCGGGAGCCCTCGCCAATGCGATCAATATCATCGGAAAGTTTGGCTTTAACATGAAAGTGCTCCGGTCAAGGCCCATAAAGGATGCAGACTGGGAGTATTATTTCTATGTGGAGCTTGAGGGCAATGAATGCAGTGATGAAGGCAGACAGATGCTTTCGGAGCTAAAGGATTACTGTCATGATTTAAAAATAGTCGGACATTATTCCGGGGAGAAAAAAATATGAAAAATACTTTCGGCAACAATGTGACATTCACCATATTCGGAGAGAGCCACGGCGAGGAGATAGGTGCAGTCATAGACGGCATGACTCCCGGAGTGACAGTGGACGAGGAATATATTGCATCAAGACTGGCTCTTCGCAGACCGTCAGGCAGGATATCCACCGCCAGAGTCGAGGAAGATAAATTCAGGATAGTCAGCGGCGTATTTAACGGGAGAGCTACAGGTACACCGATTACGATACTGATACCCAATACAAATACAAAGAGCGGTGATTACGCAAGGACGAGAGCTCTTGCAAGACCGGGACATGCGGATTACACAGCTCATGTTAAATATAACGGATTTGAGGATTACAGGGGCGGCGGTCATTTCAGCGGACGCATCACGGCTGGTATCGTGGCAGCAGGTGCCATTGCGGAATCGGCTCTTGCAAAAAAGGGTATAAAGATCGGAACCCATATAAAGAGATGTGCAGGCATAGATGATGCACAGTTTACTGATATAGAAAAGGGGATAGACATCCTCCATGACAAGATGTTTCCGGTGCTTGATGACGCAATGGGAGAAAAGATGCAGGAAGCCATACTGGCAGCAGCTTCTGACGGAGACAGTGTAGGCGGTATCCTCGAGACATATGTGACAGGTTTTCCGGCAGGCGTGGGAGAGCCCATGTTTGATTCGATAGAAAGTGAGCTTTCACATATTTTATTCTCCGTTCCCGCAGTCAAGGGTGTTGAATTTGGCGCAGGATTCGGCTTTGCCGATTTAAGGGGCAGTGAGGCCAATGATCCCATGAGATATGAGGGTGATAAAGTAGTCACTCTGACCAATAATAACGGAGGCATAAACGGCGGTATATCAAACGGTATGCCCATATATTTTAAGTGCGTGATCAAGCCGACTCCCTCAATATTTAAAAAGCAGGAAACCGTTGATTTCATAAATAAAGAAAACGGAGAGCTTGAGCTTCAGGGACGCCACGATCCGGCAATCATCCACAGAGCCCGCATAGTCATCGACTCGGTGACGGCAATGGTATTGATGGATATGCTGACCGGAAGATATGGCGCAGATTATTTTGCGGAGGACTGATTTATGAAGATACTGGTACTAAACGGACCAAATATCAATATGCTGGGTGTCAGAGAGCCCGGAATATACGGCAGTGATAATTATGAAAAACTCTGCGAAAATGTAAAATCATTTGCAAAAGAGAAAAATATAGAAGTCGAGATATACCAGTCAAATCATGAAGGCGATCTTGTTGATAAGATACAGGAGGCTTTCGGCAATACGGACGGTATAGTCTTTAATCCCGGAGCATATACCCATACGAGTATTGCCATCCTGGATGCGGTTAAATCCGTATCAATCCCCTGCGTCGAGGTACATATCTCCAAGGTCGAGGAGAGGGAGGATTTCAGGCAGGTCAGCTATATCAGACATGCCTGCTTTAAGACCATAACAGGTCACGGAATCGCCGGATATACAGAGGGTATGCAGGCCGTGATCGATCATCTGAATAAATAAAAGGTTTAAAAATAATGAGAGCAGTTATCAAACCCTCAAAAGCGAAAGGTATAATAACGGCACCTCCTTCAAAGAGCATGGCCCACCGCATGCTTATATGCGCGGGGCTGTCTGAGAAAGAGAGTGTCATAGAAAATATCGAGGAGAGCCAGGACATACTCGCGACACTTGACTGTCTCGAGGTACTCGGCGCCGAGTATAAATACGAAAATAATACTGTTACGATAAAGGGCCTGCCGTATGACAGGTTTAATCATTATGCCATACTGCCGTGCAGGGAGTGTGGATCGACACTTCGCTTTTTTATCCCCATATGCCTGTTAAAAGGTAAAGCTTTTTCATTAAACGGAAGTGAGAGGCTACTTAAACGTCCTCTTGATGTATATGAAAAACTCTGTGATGAGCGGGGGATGATCTTTTCAAATAACGGTGTATGCATCACTGTGAAGGGACCGCTTGAACCGGGGGACTACACCCTGGACGGCGGAGTATCCAGCCAGTTTATCAGCGGACTTTTGTTTGCCCTTCCGCTGCTTAATGGAGACAGCAGGATCAGACTGACCGGCAGGATTGAGAGCAGGTCGTATATCGACCTGACCGTATCTGCTTTAAAGCAGTTTGGCGTCATCGTATCATGGGAGGATGACAGGACCCTCTATATAAAAGGCGACCAGAAATATGGCGGTATGAATACAAGGGTTGAGGGCGATTATTCAAACGCAGCTTTTCTCGATGCATTTAATCTCCTTGAAGGAGAAGTAGATGTTACGGGATTAAGCGATGATTCCCTTCAGGGAGACAGGGTTTATAAAGAGCATCTTGAGGCTCTTAAAAAAGGTACACCAACCATATCTCTTGCGGATTGTCCGGATCTGGGCCCCGTACTCTTTGCGCTGGCAGCAGCATTAAACGGTGCTACCTTTACAGATACCGAGAGATTAAAGATAAAAGAGAGCGACAGGGTGGCTGCCATGGCACAGGAACTGGCCAAATTCGGAGCAGAGGTTGTCGCAGATGAAAATAAAGTAACGATTAAGGGCGGCAGATTAAAAACGCCAAAGGAGACTCTTAACGGACATAACGATCACCGTATAGTCATGGCCATGGCTGTACTGGCATCAGTTACAGGCGGAGAGATTACTGAGGCCGAGGCAGTCAGAAAGAGCTTTCCTGATTTTTTTGAAAGATTAAGAGATATCGGTATAAATGCCGTCACCACGGAGGAATAAAGATGCTGATTGAGAAAAATAAAAATGTGCTTATAGTCGGACTGGGGCTCATGGGAGGTTCGTACGCAAAAGGCCTTAAAAAACATGGTTTTCATGTATGCGGTATAGCAAGGCGTCAGGATCCTATAGACTTTGCCATAGCTCACGATATCATTGATGAAGGCTATGCATATACAGATACAGATGCCGTATCCAGAGCGGATATTCTGGTATTTGCCCTTTATCCAAAGGCTTTCAAGGACTGGATAAATGAGTATCAGAAATATTTAAAGCCGGGAGCAGTTATTACCGATGTGACGGGTGTAAAGGAATGCGTTGTATATGATATCCAGAATATACTCCGTGATGATGTGGAATTCATAGCTGCCCATCCTATGTGCGGCAGGGAAGTATACGGCGTTGAAAACAGTGATGAGAGGATGTTTTACGGAGCCAATTATATTGTGGTTCCGACTGATAAGAATACTGATGATGCCATTGAAGTATGCAAGGATCTGGGCAGACTCCTCGGTGTAGGCAGGATATCGGTGCTCTCTCCGAAAGAACATGACAGGATGATAGGTTTTGTATCCCAGTTAACCCATGTCATAGCCGTATCACTCATGACATGTTCTGACAATACTCATCTTGTTGATTATACAGGCGATTCATTCAGAGATCTGACGAGGATTGCACGTATCAACGATACTATGTGGAGCGAACTCTTTTCGATGAACAAAGAGGCTCTCACAGAGCAGATAGATGTCTTTATGAAGGAGCTTGGTTCATTCAGGGAGATGATTGATAAAGGCGACATAGAAGGCATGAGAGCAAAGATGAGACTCTCGACAGAGCGCAGAGCCTTGTTTGATGATAAAAGGAGACCAAAGAAATGAATTTGGATTTTAAGAGAAAACTGGCTATCCCAATGGAAGTAAAGGAGATGTATCCGCTCACAGGGGATATGGCAAAAATATTTGAGGAGAGGGACGCAGAGATCAAGAGTATCATGAGCGGCAAATCAGACAAGCTCATACTTATAATCGGTCCCTGCTCGGCAGACAGAGAAGATCCCGTAATCGATTACATCAGCAGACTTGCAAAAGTACAGGAAAAGGTTAAAGACAAGATATTCATTATCCCCCGTATCTACACAAACAAGCCTCGTACCACGGGAGAAGGATACAAGGGCATGCTCCATCAGCCCGATCCCGGCGAAGCGCCTGATATGTTTAAAGGACTTGTGGCCATCCGCGAGCTCCATATGAGAGCCATAAAGGAGACGGGATTTACATGCGCTGATGAGATGCTGTATCCCGGTAATTATAAATATCTTGATGATGTGCTGGCTTATGTGGCAGTCGGAGCCAGAAGCGTGGAAAATCAGGAACACCGCTTGGTTGCATCGGGTATATCGGTACCTGTAGGTATGAAAAACCCCACAAGCGGATACCTGACAGTCATGATGAATTCAATCATGGCAGCCCAGCACAAGCATACATTCATATACAGAGGATGGGAGGTCTCTTCAGAGGGTAATCCCTATGCTCATGCCATTCTCCGCGGATTTACCAATAAGCACGGCGGTTCGATGCCAAACTATCACTATGAGGATCTTGAATTTGCCTGCAATATGTATGCTGAGAAAGGACTTGCAAACCCTTCTATCATCATCGATACAAATCATGCAAACTCCGGCAAGAATCCTTTTGAGCAGGACAGAATTGCAAAAGAAGTGCTCCACAG
>DFKO01000217.1 GCA_002373855.1 Lachnospiraceae bacterium UBA3643 | reverse complement strand
TCTGCTGATAGAGGAATCCGGGATTGGTACCCTTTTCCACATCATACCATGTGCCCCACTCGTCTACTATCAGGGCTACGCTGCCATCCGGATCATATCTATTCATAATCTCACTGTGGCGGGTAATCAGTTCATCTATATATCCCGCTGCCGAGAGTACATCATAATATCCGTCCCTGTCAAATTCCGTAGCATATCCTTTATTGTTCCAGTCAGGAACTGTGTAAAAGTGCAGTGAAAGACCGTCAGCAAACCACTCTCCAGATCTTCCGAGTTTCTTCATCATAACCTCTGTCCAGTTATAATCAGCAGCACTTGGTCCGCATGCGATTTTATATAATTTATTATCATTATAATTCTTGCAAAAGTTTGCAAACTGCTTATACTGATCGGCATAGTATTCGGGTGTCATATGGCCGCCGCAGCCCCAGTTTTCATTGCCTATACCAAGGTATTTAAGTTTCCATGCCTTTTCATGTCCGTTTTTCTTTCTAAGGTCCGCCATTGGAGAGACACCGTCAAATGTCATATACTCAACCCACTCTGACAGTTCCCTCACAGTCCCACTGCCCACATTGCCCGCGATATATGGTTCACATCCAACCAGTTCACAAAGTTCCATGAACTCATGGGTACCAAAGCTGTTGTCCTCAACGACTCCGCCCCAGTTGGTATTTATTATTTTCTTACGGTCGTTTTTATCACCTATTCCGTCTTTCCAGTGATACTCATCGGCAAAGCATCCTCCGGGCCACCGAAGGACAGGAAGCTTTATATTTTTTAATGCATCGATAATATCTTTTCTGAGTCCGTGAATATTTGGAATATCCGAATCTTCCCCTACGTATATTCCGTTATAGATACATCTTCCCAAATGCTCGGAAAAGTTTCCGTATATCTCCCTGTTAATGTGCCCCTGCTTATCATCTGTATTAATAAGCATCTTAATCTGTTTTGCCATCTGTAACCCTCCGTAAAAGCTGATACATAAGTATTATCTGTCTTACCTTTTTTATGAATTTCATAAAAAAGAAAAAAGACAGATTACACTGTCTTTTTATAATAAACTCTTTTATATCTAAATTAAAGTGCAATCTTTCCTCTCTCGCCTGTACGGATACGGATAGCATCCTCAACAGGGTAAACGAAAATCTTGCCGTCACCGTAGTTGCCTGTGCGGATACCCTTTGAAATCTTCTCGATAAGAGTACCGGCAATCGACGCATCAACGACTGTCTCAACCTTAATCATGGGGAGGAGCTTTATCTCGCTCTTCTGCTCATATCCCTCATAATATCCCTTCTGGTTGCCATAGCCTTCCATATGGAAAATATTAAGTCCCGTAACACCAAACTCCTCAAGAATCTTTCTTAAGTCTTCAAGCTTCTCGGGTCTTGTAACTATTTCAAGCTTTTTCATGATATCTCTCCGTATTATATACAAAACAATTAATGAAAATCTCTCTGCTGCAGAGTTTTTTAGACTCTGCAACAAAGAAGATGTCGGCTCATCGACAAACATGATTTTATCATATAAATATAAAAAATCAACCTCCGAGGTACGCCTTCCGCACGCTATCGTCGTGGAGAAGTGCCTGACCTGTACCACTGTTAACAATCCTGCCTGTCTCAAGGACGTATGCTCTGTCGGCGATAGAAAGCGCTTTCTGTGCATTCTGCTCTACAAGGAGAATCGTAGTACCGGATTTATGAAGTTCTTTAATGATATCAAATATCTGATCAACGAGTATTGGCGCAAGTCCCATTGAAGGCTCGTCAAGCATGATTAGCTTGGGTTTGCTCATTAACGCCCTGCCCATCGCCAGCATCTGTTGCTCACCGCCTGAGAGAGTGCCCGCAATCTGTTTATATCTCTCCTTAAGTCTCGGGAACTGCTCATATACAGCCTCTATGGAGTCTGCAATCTCGCTCTGCTTTCTTGTAAAAGCACCCATCTCGAGGTTTTCCTGAACAGTAAGCTGGAGGAATACTCTTCTGCCTTCCGGACAAAGAGCCATACCCCTGCCGACTATCTTGTGGGCAGGTACTCCAAGGAGTGACTTGCCGTCAAAATCTATCGTACCTGATGAAGCTTTTAGCAATCCTGCAACAGTGTTAAGTGATGTTGATTTACCGGCACCGTTGGCTCCGATCAGTGTGACTATCTCGCCCTCGTTTACTTCAAACGAAATACCCTGTATTGCATGAATACTTCCGTAATGGACATGCAGATCATTTACCTTTAATATCGTATTTCCCATATCCGTGCCTCTCTATTCCTCAACATCTACGGAAGCCTCTTCGACTTCACTCATGTGTGCTTTTTCTTTCTCTGCTTTCTTTTTCTGTGCTTCCTTTGCAGCAGATGCGGCAAATCCTTCTGAGCCGGTCTCGTCTGCCTGGCTGCCAAGATATGCCTCTATTACCACAGGATCATTCTGGATCTCTTCCGGTGTACCTTTTGCGATCACCTTACCAAAATTAAGCACGATGATATTTTCGCAGATGCCCATGACGAGATTCATATCATGCTCGATAAGGAGTACAGCGATACCAAATGTATCCCTGATCTTTCTTATATTGTTCATGAGTTCTTCTGTCTCTGAAGGATTCATACCTGCTGCCGGCTCATCGAGGAGGAGGAGCTTTGGCTTTGTTGCAAGGGCTCTGACTATCTCAAGTCTTCTCTGGGCTCCGTAAGGAAGGGATGAAGCCTTTACATCTGCGAGGTCTGCCATACCGAATATATCAAGGAGCTCAAGAGCACTTTCATGGGCTCTCTTTTCCTCCTGCCAGAACTTTGGCAGACGGAACACACTGCTGGGCAGATGGTATTTTACATTATTATGCATTCCGACCTTTACATTGTCCTCTACAGACAGCTTGTCAAAAAGTCTGATATTCTGGAATGTTCTGGCAATACCTGCCTGGTTAACCTGGGCTGTACTCATACCATGGGTATCCTTGCCGTCAAGGAGTATCACACCGTGAGTCGGCTGGTAAACCTTTGTGAGCAGGTTAAATACCGTAGTCTTGCCTGCACCGTTAGGTCCGATGAGTCCGCCTATCTCCGTGGCGCCTACGGCAATGTTAAATTCCTCAACAGCCTTAAGTCCGCCAAACTCTATGCCAAGGTGAGTACACTCCAGTACAGGTCCTCTGCCTTTATCTCTCTCGGGTATTCTTCCGGGTCCCGGAACATCTACATATCTGGTCTCTTTCTGGTTACTCATTATGCAGCCTCCTTTCCGGAAGTTTCCTGTTTATTTTTCTTTCCGATACTCTTGATCAGACCTCTGATCTTTTCATTATTTGTAGCGATCATTACGAGTACAAGTACGATTGCGTAAATGAGCATACGGTAATCCTGGAACTGACGGAGGAGCTCAGGCAGTACTGTAAGCAGTGCTGCTGCAATGATTGAGCCTGTCATATTTCCGATACCTCCGAGTACCACGAATACGAGTACGAGGATCGATGTATTAAAATCAAATTTCTTGGGTGCTACGGTTGCAAAGTTAAGGGCGTAGAGACATCCTGCCGCACCTGCCATGGCAGCACTTATCACAAAAGCGATCAGCTTGTATTTTGTCACGTTGAGTCCGCATGCCTCAGCTGCTATACGGTTGTCACGGATAGCCATGATAGCTCTTCCGTGTCTGCTCTTTATGAGGTTCTGTATCACAAAGAGTACCAGGAGCAGAAGTACGATACCGCATGTAAATGAAGATATCTTCATGATGGATGCACCCATAGGGCCGTTTATCACGACCTTGCCGCCTTCCTGAAGATCAAGGGCTCCCGTACTGTTCATTGAAAAATGAATACCCCTTCTGTCCACTCCTACATAAAGGCAGTTAAGTACGTTTTTAATGATCTCTCCAAATGCCAGTGTGACGATTGCAAGATAGTCACCGCGAAGACGCATAACCGGGATACCGATCAGTATACCTGCTATACCTGCCATCGCTGCAGCTATTACGATACTGATCAAAAGTCTGACTACTGTATTTGGGATGCCGTCTGTCAGTGCTGTGCTGACTACGGCACCGGTAAATGCACCCACACTCATAAAACCTGCATGGCCCAGCGAGAGCTCACCGCTGATACCGACTACGAGGTTAAGTGAGAGTGCCATAATCACATATGACACAATGGGAATCAGCTGGCCCTTCATAGTCGAGC
>DFKO01000119.1 GCA_002373855.1 Lachnospiraceae bacterium UBA3643 | reverse complement strand
GCATTTATGTTGTCTGCATGCTTTGCAGATTTATCCTTAAACTGTGTCATCCTTGAGAGTTCTCCCATGTATGTAAAACAGTTTAATATCCACGAAAGCTCAGCATGAGCACTTACATGGGACTGGTAGTAGATGCAGTTTTTCTCGGGATCAAGTCCTGCTGCGAGAAACAGTGTCAGGATCTCCCTGTTCTTTTTTCTGAATTCCGCCGGGTCCTGTCTCACTGTTATTGAGTGAAGATTTGCCACTGAGTAAAAGCATTCATACTCATCGCAAAGGTTGACCCAGTTTTTAAGTGCTCCCAGATAATTGCCGAGGGTAAGATTACCCGTGGCCTGCATGGCACTGAACAATACTTTCTTATCGCCTATCATTTCTGTATCCTGCCTTCAATTATTTTCTGATATTTTTAAGGATTTTTTTCCTTATATAGTGAAACGTATATGCTTCACCTTTTGCTTCATACATCTTAAGGAGACCTACGAGCATTTTTCTCGTATACGGGTGGAGAAACTGTCCTGTATTGCCCCTGTTGTAATAGGCCAGGGGATCGGCATAGGTAAACTTTTCTCCGTTATATATCTTGCATGCGGCAACTCTGTCCACAAACATCTCTACTATGTATTTATCAGGCATGGGCGCCAGATAAAGTATATGGTCAGGATCAAGTACATTAAAATCGATCCAGTATTCATAATGATGCTTGTTTCGCCCTTTATGGTGAAGCCATGCAGCCGAGTAGCCTTTGTCTTCACGTTCTGCAGTATTGGGACTCCTCGTGCCCTGATAATACTTTACTCCGGTAAAAAATTCCTCCGGTGTATATTTTGACAGATCATGTAACAGTCCCTGCTTATAAAGTCCGAGCTGAAAACAGCCTTTCATGACCAGGAGTTTGTGCTGTGTAATTGTCTTAAAATGATCGAGTACTTTCATTTCTAAACACTTATTCTATCCTATTTATAAATGCAAAACATTATAGATTTTATCATAAAGTGGGATTTTGTTCAAAATATCTTATAAGATCTTTTGTTTGCTGATTTTGGAGACAATATCCACCATTATCACAACTCCCCCGATACAGCAAAGATACATCAGCATACCGGGCATATAAAACGGATCGGCGGCATTTTTAATATAATGAAAAGGCGGTACCAGCCTGCATATTACCTCAAAAGCCCGCAACTCCATAAACACAGGTGAAAATACGGCGGCAACGGTTATCGTAACAGGCGTAAATATGCCGATAACCACTTCATTTCTCATTATCCTGATGATCAGCATTGCAAAAAAAGCGAGAATTATATCATAAAGGATCATTATTCCTATCTCGCTGACCGGAAATGTAAATATTCCCGCCAGGATAATACTTAGCAGCGCAATGACAGATGAATCAAAAATAATCACAAAAAGGTAAAAGAATTCCCGTAAAAATTCACTCTTTGTCTTCCAGTAGATAAATAATCCGTTTTTCTTATCATGAATGTAATACATGGCAGACGCAATAGCAGCAATCATCATCCACAGAGCGATGAGACCGCGCAGAGGGGCCATGATATAACTTGGCTGAATCTCCTCTTCCTCATCTCCCATCTCATACAACCTGAAGATTTTCTCTTCGCGGATATATGATGAATAGTCTGCTGTAACGGCGCCCAGGTTATCATACGAAAACTGCTCAAAGACTTCCCTGCTGATATATTTAAAAAGACGGGCTTCCAAAAGTTCCCTTAAGAAAAACTGGACTACACTGCTCTCTCTTGCATATATCTGAATCGGCGTGGATACTTTATTGTTTATGGCAAATTCTCTGACAATATCTGAAAGATCTGCCGGTATTATCCATGCTTCATCGGCCAGACCTGATGCCACGGCATCAATGGCTTCTTCAGGCGTATCATATTTATCATAGCTTAATACCACTCCGTTTTTTTCAAAATCTTCATATAAATCAAGGGCTGTCTCATCGGCATTATCTTCGATTCCAACAGCTATCGTAATCATGGAACTGTCTTGAAGAGATACGCCTCTTAAGATAAGCACGAAAACAAAGACCGAGAGCATCATCAGAATATAGCTCTTTTTACGTATCATTCTTTTTTGAAGCAGAATATATCTGGTAAAAATCTGTTTCATCATTCAAGTCCTTTTATTATACGCACTCTTCTTGCAAGTACCACAAAGCTTAAAAATACCGCAAGATAAATAAGCATTTTTATCACATTGATCATATTGGGAGCCCCTGTTATACCACATGAGAGCACGTCATATGCCACACCTGTCGGAAGTATTTTCCCGATAGCATTGGCCAGTCCCGGCAGAAACGATCGCGGATAAAAATATCCTGATAAAAAACTGAATCCGATCAGTACAAGAAAAGCCATAAGGAATTTATTTATTATTCCCCTGATTACTTCAAACAATAAAAATTCAAATGAAGTAAGTCCGATAAGTACAAATAAATAAAAAAGTGAAAATCTAAGATATGTCGGAATGAGATCATGTGCAAAATCGTCTATCTTTAACAGCCCCGACTTAAAAATCATGAATACGCATATGAGAGTAAAACCTCCGCATATGAGGTTTGATGTAAAGAAACAGATATATTCACATAATACCTGGGCCCCGGAGCTGACGCCTTTCGCTCTGCATATCATGCAAAACTCTGTCCTGCCTCCTATGAAATATGATATTGAACAAAACGAAAGCATAACCGTATAAAACAGGATCATTCCGCAGAAGAAAAATCCCATAAATGAAAGGCCGTCGCCAAGACCAATTTCATTTATCTTTGTGAGTTCTCCTCTGGCAAGAAGAGAATTCATATATTTCATAAACAACTTGTCATTCAGAGCCTTTTTTTCTTCATCAGATATGGATAATTGCCCAAGTTCATCTTTCAGAGAATACAGACCTGTGCTGGTTAAAATGAGGTCATCGGACAAAAGGTTGACAACTTCGTCCATCATGACGGTTGTGATACCCTTTGAGCTGGCTGCGTAAAGTTTTACATGGGGACTGCCCAGCTGGTACATCAGGTTATCAAGGAAAGCTTCGGGGACAACAATGAACAGTTTTATCTCCTTATTGTGAATGGCTTCAAAGCCTTCCTCCTCAGAACTGTAATTGTAAATATTTACGAGAAAACGGCTGTCATCAATCGATTTAATGAGGCCAAGTCCCACAGATAACAATGGATTTTCCTGCTCACACATTATACCTATGTTGTACTTGGATATGACCTTGTTGTAATTGGTATATTTAGCATAGAGTCCCCCTGAAATACCTATCACTATCGCAAAGACAACAGATAATGCAAATATCCCGGGAAAGAGTTTCGATATTCTTTTTAACTGACCTTTAAAATAAGTTCCTGTATTCATATTTCTTTAAGGAGACCCGAAACATCATCATTAAATATATAAGGTTTCAGGCTGCCGTCTTTAAGGATATACGTCTTTGAACACTTTGATATCTCATGGATCACATGGGTGGCTATGATAAGTATGCCCCCTTTCTCACGGAAAGCCTTAAAGTAATCATATACGGCTTCACGGCAAATGATATCAAGAGCTGCCGTCGGCTCATCAAGAAGCAGTATTGAAGGATTGTTGTTGATGGCACATCCTATCGATAGACGCTTTTTCATACCACCCGACATTTTATTTACAGTCACATCAAGGAAATCATTAATACCAAGGAGATGTAAAAAACCGTCTTCAAGGCTTTTCTTCATATCATCTGCGTCATACCACATCTTCAGATTGTCAAGGGCTGACAGTTCCTCAATCAGCGGTGTCCCCTGAGGCACATAGGCCACTTCACTATGACGGATAGTATCATTTATAAAAGCATTTTGCCCGTCGATCATAAATGAACCGCTGTCAGGTCTGATCACACCTGCAAGTGTTGACAGGAGTGTGGACTTACCTGTACCGTTACGTCCTATTATACCTATGCAGTCTCCGGAAGTTCCGGTCAGTTCAAGGTTATTTAAAACTGTCTTTTTGCCATATTTTTTATTGACACCTGATATATTTATTTCCATTTTGTTCCCCTTTACGCTTTTTTGCTCTTAAGTACGGCAAGGGGGTGACGGTCCCTGTCTATACACGTAAAGACTACAAGTACAAGAGCGCCTGCCGCACCCATTATGAGGTCATACATAGTATCAAAGAGGCCTATATCAAGGTAACCCTGAAATACAGTATCCCCGACAACCGTTTCAGTTATGTTATTTATGTGGGTAACCACGCGAAAACTGTCAGATATTAAATGAGTATTGATTTCATTAACATACATATCGAACTGCATATCAAGATGAAACATGATATCCACGGTAAATTCTACCATCTCCCAGAGTACAGAAACCATCATCGAAAAAGAAAAAGCAAATATGTTCTTATTTATCATTCTCATTTCACATTTTTTTTGAAAACATAAATGATAATACCCAAGGGATGCAAACAGGAAACCCGCAAAGCAGTGCATGAGCTTGTCACACCAGAGTGTTCTGGCAAAGAGGCAGAATATGGTGCCGGCTATATTGCCGCATGCATATACAAGTGTTGCGACAAAAAACATACCGTTAATCTGAAGTGATAAATATTTTTCTGAGATAAGGGGGAATGCTACGAAAAACATGGTAATAAGAATCAGGAAAATATCCATTACCTTGACGAAATTAAATACAGTATATATCAAAAATATAAAAAGCAGCGTTTCTGCTATTAAAGTTAATACAACTTTCCATAACGCAGTATGATGAGCTGTTACGGTTTTATCCTCTCCCATGACCTGTAACCTTTTTTCATAAATTATAATTTATTATTTTATCATAATTTCTCGGCGTTCGTCATCCATGACTCACTATTCCCTCGAAATTACGACATAACATCCATGTTATATCATAATTTCTGATATTTTTTGCATACATATGATATTAATAAAATCAAATTAATAGTAAAATGCTAAATACAGGTGAATAATATGAATACAAACAATGATTATAAAAAATTATTAAAAATAGTAGGCCCTATTTCTTTCCAGTATCTGATGGCTTCTCTTGTGAGTGCCTCGGATGCATTTATGCTGGGATTTTTGGAACAGGACGCCATGTCAGCCGTATCACTTGCGACTCAGATGGCATTTGTTTACAGCCTGTTTTTCGGCGCTTTCGTCAGCGGATTTAACGTTATGGGTGCCCAGTACTGGGGCAAAAATGATATTAAGAGTGTTGAGAAAATCGTTATAATGGCACTCCGGTATTCTGTGATGGTAGGACTCCTGTTCTCATTTGTGTCCCTTGTCTTTCCTGAGCAGGTGATGTATTTCTTTACTGATGACGTTACCCTGGTAAAGCCGGGTGCTGATTATCTTAGAGTAGTAGCCGCATCATATTTCCTGACCGGAATATCCCAGATATATTTCGGAGCTCTTAAGGTATGCGACAGACCGCTCCTTAGCTCTGTGATCGGATCTCTTGCGGTTGTAGTCAACATATTGCTTAACTGGATATTTATATTCGGTATAGGTCCGGTGCCTCGGATGGGTATAAAGGGAGCAGCTCTCGCTACAGTATGTGCGAGAATATTTGAAGTCGTACTTGTTATCTATTTTATTTTCAGATATAAAGTACCCGGATATGATATGAGAGCTCTTTTTAGGCGAAATGACAAAGTACTCATAAGAGATTACAGAAAATATACAGTGCCTTTCCTTATAAATCAGCTGGGCTGGGGCGGCGGCGTGACCATGTACTCTGTGATACTCGGTCACCTTGGTAATGATGCTGTTGCTGCCAATTCAATCGCCAGCATAGTCAGGTCCATGGTGGCAAGCTTTTGCTGGGGCGTTGCCGCAGCCGTCGGCATTATCATAGGAGGACTGCTCGGCAGCGGTAAACTTGATGAGGCAAAGAGACTCGGCGGTAAGTATACGAGATTTTCGATTATTATAGGTATTGGATCAGGGCTCTTTATCATGGGACTCATCCCCATCGTCCTTCACCTGGTGGATATAAATGCGATCAGTATGACAGTGGTTGCAAGGCGTTATCTTAAGTGGATGCTGTTTATGGCATGCTATTACATAATCGGCAATTCGTTAAACTCTACTATCATAGCCGGTATCTTCCCGGCCGGAGGTGATACAAAGTTTGGTATGTTCTGTGACGTGATTACATTATGGGCAGTGGTTGTCCCCATGGGCGCCCTGGCAGCATTCGTATTCAATGCCCCTGTCCTCGTGGTAGCATTTATCCTGACTCTCGATGAGTTTGTAAAAATCCCTGCCGTTTACCATCACTATATGAAATACAAATGGGTAAAGAATATTACGAGAGAGATGGACTAAGAGCAATATTACTGATAAAATCTTATTAAGTTTATCACCCAACCGGTATGAAAGGAATAAATATGGCAAAGAATAAAAATAACGGACCAATCGAAAATCTTCCCGAAGATGAAGAAATGTATGTGACCATCACTCTTGATGACGGTATTGATGTCAAATGTTCGATCGTCACGATCTTTGAATGTGAAGGCAACGACTACATCGCTCTCCTGCCCCTTGATGAAAACGGTGAGAACAATGACGGTGAAGTATGGCTCTACGGCTATAAGGAAGACGAAAGCAATCCCGATGCAGAGCCTGAGCTCATCTATATCGGCGATGATGAGGAGTATGAAAAAGTATCGGATGCATTTGATGAGTATCTTGATACCGTAGAGTTTGATGAGCTTGTAGATGAAGAAAACTAAGTAAAATGTATGGGTGAGGCCATTGCCTCACCCGTTTTTTTATTTTATCTCTCTCAAAAATCTGCTGGGGCTCATTTTATAATCGCCCTTTTTCTCGGGATAAGTGAGAAACAGATTCTCTTTAGCCCTGGTCATAGCAACGTAAAATACACGGCGCTCCTCTTCTATTTCTTCTTTTCGACGGGCTTTTGCCTGAGGTACGAGACCTTCATTTAAGTCAGGCAGTATGACTGTTTTATACTCAAGCCCTTTTGAGCTGTGCATTGTAATTATTGTGACCCTGTCTTCGTCACAATTGTTCTCTCCCGCATCCTCGAGCATCTCTTTGTAATCCTCTATATACTCCATAAATGCTTCATATGAATCATACTGCATGGCAGCGGATGTCATCATATCAAGGACTTCATTTATTTCCTCAAGATTATATTTATTTTCTCTCGCATATTTCATCAGCCAGCTCTCGTAGCCCATGCCTTTCCGTATATAATTGATCGCAGCATAAGGCTCCATTTTACCGACTCTCTCCAGATCCCATATGAGTTTCTGAATATTTTTTCGAAGATATGGTTTTAGAGTCTTATATTTAACGTGTATTTTAAGTTCGACTTTCTCATACTTAATAAGTTCACGGCTGATATACCTGACCGGTTTGTTCATAAACTTAAAAAAATTTTCCCTTGTATTTTCCCCATGAGCAAATCTCATAATCGCCAAAATATCCCCGCAGGCAAAGTGATCCGTAAAGCTTCTCGGTTTATCCTTAAAGTAGTAAGGTATTTTGTTTTTAGCAAGTATCTGGGTCACTGCCCTTGCAAGCATATTTGTTCTGAATATAAGTGCCACATCCCTGTACGAGCCCGTTCTCTTTGCCGTACTGATCACCTTTAATATAAATTCATATTCTGCCTCAGCAGTCTTAAATGACATAACCGATACATCGTTGCCTTTTCCTTTTGCAGATATCAGTTTTTTATCAAATCTTTTTTCATTAAGCTTTATAAAAGCTGATGCCTTATCAAGAATATCAGCCGTACTCCTGTAATTGTTTTTCAGATTAACCTTTTTACATTCTTTATATTCATCGGGAAATCCAAGCATGATACCCGGCTCGGATCCGCGAAATCCGTATATGGACTGATCGTCGTCCCCTACTATAAAAAGATTATTTAACGGGCTTGCGATCATCCTGATAACCTCAAACTGCATCCTGTTTATATCCTGAAACTCATCGATCAGTATATATTTGTAGTTTTCCCGCCATTCTTCCAGAACCTTTTTATCATTTAATAACAGCCTGTAACACTCAAGTACCATATCATCAAAATCTATCTTTTTTTCTGCTTTCATCATCCTGCAGTAATCTTTATATACAGCAGAAAACTCCTCGGCATTTAAGTATCCGGCAGAATATAATGCCGGATCAGATCCGTCATTTTTTACTTTTGATATATCTCCGAGTATCATCTCCCTGATACTGCTGTCTGTTATCTCCAGACCCAGATTGTCGATTACAGTTTTCAGAAATATCCTCTTTTCTTTTTCCGATACTATATTAAGGTCCTCATACCCGGGACAGCTGCGCAGGATATGATAATAAACAGCATGAAAAGTTCCAAAGGTGACAGGGTAATATTTATCACCCATTAATTTATCAAACCGTTCCTGCATTTCGGTTGCCGCAGGTTTAGTAAATGTGATTACAAGTATATTTTCTCCCGGAATACCTTTTTCTTCACAAAGATATTTAAGTCTCCTTGTGATCACAAAAGTTTTACCGGTTCCGGGCCCCGCCAGTACCATCATAGGTCCTTCCACATGAGTAATAGCCATAAACTGGTCTTCGTTTACACCATCCATATTATTTTTTTGCATACTAAAAAACCTTCAAATAAATATTATTTATTTGGGAAACATTTGCGGTGAAATACCGCCTTTTTCAGACAAGCTTATGATAACCTTTTATCCAATGAAAAGTCAATAAGGTTTTAGCGGGTTAAACCACCCTATTATTTGGATTTTAGCTCAAAAATTGATATAATTATTTTTGTTTGGAACAAAGTAAATATATACAGTTATTGTATTAAATATTTTGTTACGGGAGGATTAATTAATGAGTGATAAACAGTTTTGTCCGGTATGCGGAAAAGAAAACAAAATAACATCTAAATTCTGTGAATCTTGCGGAGCTAAAATGCCCGAAATTGATGAAAAAAAGGATGATATTGCTGCAATGACCGCAAAGGAGATTAAGGCTCAGCAGAAGGCTGATGCCAAGGCTGCTAAAGCGGCTGCTAAAGAGGCCAAGAAACAGAATAAGAAAAGCTCTGGTGGAAACGCAGGTATTGCAGTACTCATAATACTTCTGGTTCTTATACTTTGCGCCGGTATTTATGCATTTTTATTCTTCTTTACAAATATATTCTCTACCCCCAAGCAGAGAGTTGTTAAGGCTTTTGTAAACACCTTCGGTACAAACAATATTATCGCCGAGCTTTCAGGATACACTGAGTCTAAAAATTCGGAATATGTGACATTCTCAGATATAAAAAGTCAGTATGATGAAATGATCCAGGGTCCTTTCAGTCTCGATTTTGATATGACCCTCGACAAAGCTTCACTGCCTCAGGATATTTCCATGGCATACGGAGCCGGCCTCACTATTCACTCTGATGTGGACATGGATAACCGTGAGGTATATATGAATCTCGGCGGTAAATTTAATGGTACAAAGCTTATTGACTTTGATGTATTCCTTAATGATTCCGACATATCATTTACAGAGAACAATTTCCTCTCAGGATATTTAACATTTGACTCGGAAAAGCTTGGTTCAGACATCCTTTCTTCTCCTTACCTTGGAGGCTCTCTCGGATCAGCACCGGCTGAACAGGCTGATATTTTTAAACAGATTAAATTCAATATTTTTGATTCATATGAAAAAGCAAAAGAGCACGATTTCAATCCTTTCAAGGAAAATCATGAGTACATTGAGCCTATCGTAAACCTTTATGATGATATTACTGTTGAATCAACAGGCGAATACTCTGTATTTGAAATTGATGGCAAAGATGTAAAGTGCA
>DFKO01000109.1 GCA_002373855.1 Lachnospiraceae bacterium UBA3643 | reverse complement strand
AATATGTGGGAATAGGATACTGGAATCCTCTGCCGTTGGCATCACCCTCGATCATGGTCTCGATAAACGCCTTGTTGACCATGTCCATCTCAGCCTTGCAGTCCTTGTACTTGAAATCCATCTCCTTGCCGCCTACGATGGCAGGAAGCTCTGCAAGGTCTGCAGGTACTGTCCAGTCAAGTGTAATATTTGAGAAAGGTGCCTGTGTACCCCATCTTGAAGGTGTGTTAACACCGTAGATAAATGCCTCTATACACTTTTTAACCTCGCCGTATGAAAGGTTGTCAACCTTAACAAAAGGAGCGAGATATGTATCAAATGATGAAAACGCCTGAGCTCCGGCCCACTCGTTCTGCATGATACCGAGGAAGTTTACCATCTGGTTGCAGAGAACCGATAAATGCTTGGCAGGTGCCGAAGTGATCTTGCCCGGGATACCGCCGAGTCCCTCTTTGATAAGCTGCTTGAGTGACCATCCTGCACAGTATCCTGTGAGCATTGAGAGGTCATGGATATGGATATCCGCATTTCTGTGAGCCTCTGCTATCTCCTCATCATATATCTCAGAGAGCCAGTAGTTGGCAGTGACAGCTCCGGAGTTTGATAAGATAAGTCCACCTACGGAATATGTAACAGTGGAGTTCTCTTTTACTCTCCAGTCCTCTACCTTTACGTAGCTGTTTACGACATCCTTGTAATCAAGGATAGTCGACTTCATCGTACGCATCTTTTCACGCTGTTTACGATAAAGGATGTAAGCCTTGGCAACCTCTGCGTATCCGGTCTGCTCAAGTACCTTCTCAACGCTGTCCTGAATCTCTTCTACATGAATAGCGTTGTCCTTAACTTTCTCCTGGAAATCTGCAGTAACACGCAATGCAAGTAAATCGATAATGTCATTGTTGTACTGCTTGTCGCAAGCATTAAATGCCTTCATGATGGCATCATTGATCTTGCTAAGTGTGAAATCAGTCTTCTCCCCGTCTCTCTTAATTACGCAAAACATTTTTTCTCCCTCAAAAGCCCCTTGCTAATATTCACTCCGGTTAACATAACAACGAAAACCAGCCGTGTGAATTTATTGTAGCAAAGGGCTTTTTAAAAGTCAATGTATAAAATACAATATATTATGTTTTATTTTTATGTCACCCACTAGATGTTGTATTATATGACATTTTTGTCAAAACAGCCGGAATCCCCGTAAAATAAGGGTTTTAAGGGATTATGGTTTACATAACACCTGTGTATGGTGACCACAAGCTATCTGGAATTCAGAAAAGCGAGTTCTTTTTCCAGGGTAGGATTTGACGGATATACCGCCAGATACTCCGCAAGTTTTTCTTTTGCCGCGGAATACTGATGAAGATATTCATAACATGCTATCTCATTTAAGTAAAGAACCTGGAGACATGTATTGTTTTCCTTTACGGCAATACCGTTTTCAAATGCATCAAGGGCTGATGCGTAATCGCCCTGCTCCACATAACACAGTCCCAGCTTGTTGTATATCTCCGGACTGTCTCCCGACTGAAGATAAGTGTTGTATATTACAGCTGCATAGTCATACTGTCCGGTCAGTTTGTAGCAGTCGGCCAGCAGTGTGATGACATCAATAGTCACATCATCTGTCTTTCTGGCTCTCTCAAGGTAATTGATCGCCTGATTGTACTCGCCCTGATAAAAACTGAGACGTCCCTTGTCATAATCCGACAGATCGTTTACGTCCCCTTCCGTGATCACATGCTGGAGATAGCCGGAACCTATGGAGCCGTATCCAGCCTCGGACATGGTCGCATATATATCAAGCTCAAGAGAAAACTTTTTCTGTTTTGATTTTGTAAGTTCAACCGCTTTGTCAAAATCAGCAATGGCCCCGTCTGTATCACCAAGGTCAAGGTGCATGGTGCCCCTGCCTACATAGGCATCCACATCTTTTGGTCTGTACTCTATGATGGCATCGTAAACCCCGAGGGCATTCTCGTACTCACCCAGCTTATAATAGCAGGTGGCAAGGTAGCAGTTTATGTCTATCTCAAGAGTACCGGGAAACAGATCTGCGTATGAAAGAGCTGATTTAAAAGCGCTCACCGCCCTGCCGTACTCCTGGCGTCCCATATATGCCAGTCCCATACCTCTGTATGCATTCTCAGGGTCCATCCCCTTCTCTATGGCACTGTCAAAATAATTGAGTGCCGATGCATATTCCTGGCTGACCACACAGTCATATCCGAGGGATATCTCATTTTCTTTTTTACCGCCGCATCCTGCAAGTGAGATCGATACAGCTGCGATTAATCCGATTGTTATAAACCTGATCTTCATCTGTCCGCCTTCTGAAATCTGTAATACTTATAATAAATGAGAGCCAGTGTGAAGTAGCTAAAGAGCATGGTAGAGAGCAGCATGCCTCCCACAATGTCTGTAAACCAGTGGACTCCCGACAGTAACCTAAACAGAACCGTAGCGACCATCATGGCTATGAGGACTATCTTTGTAATATAAGCAATCCTCTCAACCTTTATATACTTATGGGTCAGCACTGCAGCTGACATAAATACACACATGGCCAGTACAGTGTGGCTCGAGGGATAGGATGCCTCGGGTCCCTCGGCTTCATCAAGGATATACGGTCTGTAGTTTATGATGACCTTTTCAAATAACACATAAAAGAACAGTACCAGAGCGTAAAAACCTCCGAGTATGTAAATCTCCCCGTCAACTGCCTTTAGACTCCTGCCTGTAAAGAGCTGATAGCCACCGACAAAAACAAAAAATACGGCAACCAGTATGGCCGCAAAACCAAAGATTTCAGACAGTACGTAAAAGAGCTTGTGGTATCCGAGCATATAGAACACTTTATTTACTCCTGCAAATCCCACTGCCTCCGGAGCATCGCCGACCTTTGCCACATCAAGATGGCCTACCAGATAGGTAAACAGGATAAAGCACAGTGTCATGAGTACGCTTATGATTATATTATTTTTCAACTCTTTTGATGCGAACTGCTTTTTATTCATTAAAGGGTCCCTCTTTTATTAAAATCCACAATATATTGTACATTATTATTTTAAATTATGCCATATATAAGACAAAAAATGATATCTCCCGGGCTGAGCGCCTGCTCCGCGTCGCAATGCCCGGGAGATATGCATTTTCTGATAATGCAATAAAAAAGAGTTCCGATTTACTCGGAACTCGTAAACTCAAAACTGGGCTAGCCGGATTCGAACCGTCGAATGCAGGGATCAAAACCCTGTGCCTTACCGCTTGGCGATAGCCCAATAGGGAGGATAGAGGGACTCGAACCCTCGGTCTCCAGAACCACAATCTGGCGCGTTAACCAACTACGC
>DFKO01000149.1 GCA_002373855.1 Lachnospiraceae bacterium UBA3643 | reverse complement strand
TGTATGCGCCGTGATCGCATCCCATCGAAACTTTCATTTTTATTATCTCCTAAATTTATTATTCACTAATGACGGTAAATCCTGCCGCCTTTAATAGCCTGTTCATAACTGCCTGTCCAAAGCCTTCTTTTGAAAAACATTCTCCGTAAATGATATCAACATCTTCCTCATCAAATTCCCTGAGAACCTTATACAGATTATGTGCTATCTCCCGCTCATCTTCCCTGTTGCCAAGATCCTTTTTGACATCACCGTTCACTTTGTCAAATATCTGGCTGCTGCACATGATACCTACTTTAAGACCTTTACTTTTAGCCTCTGAATATCTTGAATTCATCACAGATACTATTTTTTCGATATCGCCTTCGATAAGTGACATAGACGCTTTCGGTGCATAATGTCTGTATTTCATTCCGGGTGCCTTGGGTTTCGCGGCAAAGGTACCCTCGAGGATCGTCCTGTCTGTATCAACGTCTCCAAGTACTTTGGAGAGCATCTCCTGCGTAACATATCCCGGACGCAGTATTGTCGGTGTACCTTCTGTCAGATCTACTATGGTCGACTCAACACCTATACCGACCTGGCCGCCGTCCAGTATCATCTCAATCTTTCCGTCAAGATCATCCCTCACATGCTCTGCGAGGGTAGGGCTCGGTCTGCCTGAAGTATTGGCACTGGGCGCTGCAATGAACCCTCCTGCTGCTTTTATAAAAGCAAGAGCTATCTCATCGTCAGGCATACGGATCGCAACAGTCGAAAGACCTCCTGTCGTCTCTTTTGGAACCTTTTCATTCTTATTAACTATCATGGTTAACGGTCCCGGCCAGAATGCATCCGCCAGTTTGTATGCCTCATCCGGAACATCGTCACTGATCTCTTTAAGACTGTCGATATTATCAATGTGCACGATCAGCGGATTGTCTGACGGCCTGCCCTTTGCGGCATATATTTTCTCAGACGACTTTGCATTAAGGGCGTCCCCGCCAAGACCGTATACGGTCTCTGTGGGAAATGCCACAAGTCCTCCGGCCTTTATGATATCGCCTGCTTCATTAATGATGTCTTTATTTATATTATTGCTGTCTATTTTTTCAAATCGTGTTTTCATATCACACATTTACGGTGCTTAGAAATTATCTCTGATGAGAGGCCATATATCATCGCTCTCCAGTCCCAGTTTCCAGCCTGCCACACCTGCTATATCATAATTTTTCATTACGTTAAATCTGGCAGTCATTGATTCTTTATCCTCAACCCAGATTTCGTATGTAGCTGTGCCATCAACATATTTGACATAGTACTGGGCACATTCATCATTCCACTCAGGTGTGATGCCTCTCGTACTGATCCACTCCTGTGTATAATCCATACCTACCGCAGAGCTTGTGACCTGGCTTCCCTCTGTCTTCCAGATACGCGTATAGAACGGAACACCGTTTACAAGCTTGCTGGCCGGTACTCCCATATTTATGGCATCGACCAGTGTCTGCTCCGTAAATCCTATTGAAGCGAGGGATCCCGGGTCTGAACCTGCCCAGTGCTCATCATAGTTCATCATCACAACATAGTCCGCTATTATGCCCTGTTCCCTTAAATCATAATAGAGGTTGCCCTGATTCATGGGGTAGTTGTCCACCGATAATACCAGACCGTTTTTCCTGGTCTCAATCGCAAGTTCACGGAGGAACTGTACAAAATGGGGACCTGACTGATTGCCGATATGCTCTATATCAACATTTATTCCGTCTGCTCCCGTAGAGACAACTGAGTTGATGAGGTTATCTATCAGCGTCTTTCTGTTTGCAGATGATGAAAACAGTTCAAACTCGTCAAAATCAAAAGATCCGCCGTTTTCCACATCAGCCACCATGGGCCATACCTGATAGCCCTGATTGTGAGCATTCTCCACATAGGCTGCAGATGAGTAATCTGCATATCCGCCTGTGGCATCATTAAGATAATACCATGTGGGAGATACTACATTGGCTCCTGAATCTGACGAAAGCATATTGTTCAGACTCGAGTCATAGCTGCTGCCGTCGTCTGTGAAATACATCTGATGCCAGACCATTATGACGTTTCCGTCTATATGATTGGGAGTGTAATCAAGATAAGGGTCGTATGCCCCTGTTCCGGGATCTCTGGTTGCCTCATACTGATCTCCGAGTTTGTTATTCTCCACGTATCCGAAAAATCCGTCAGCAGTTTTTACCTTAGTCCAGTTTTCAAGGACCTCAATGATCTGAACCTTGTCTCCTTCCGAAACCTTGCAGAGCACATCACTCTTGATGCCGCCCTGATATCGTACACTTGTATTTTTCTTAATCTCAGCCTCGTTATATACGGCGCTCTCAGTATAAATGACCATCCTATGAGGATCCGGATAATATGTAAATGAAAAATTGTCAAATAATCTGACATAATCGGCCGCAATGTAAAGCTCACCGTTTCTGACAGTGGCAGGTACATATTCCAGGGGAACATCCGTACCGCCGTAGTTGTATGAAGCTGCTCCGCTTGAAAGGTCTACTCTGTATATATCTGTTGCCGTGCTGTATAAAAGCACCTGCTCCGTATCGTTGTAATAAAATCTGTCCGTAAACAGCGCCTCTGCGGTGCTTAATTTAAAATACACCTCGCCGTTTATATATAGTCCGTTGTCGGCATATATCTCATCATTGACGATGAGCGCCGTGTCATCCTCGGAAAAAAGCTGGAAATAATCATTCAGATTGGCCTGCTCCGTGGAATATGCATATTTCTCAGGATAAATAAGTCCGAGCACCCAGCGGAGACTGATCTCCTCTCCGTTTGCAAGGCTCTCCTTTATCCTGCTGCCAAATGCTACTATCACAATTACAATAATTAATAATACTGCTACAAGAACGGATATTATCTTGTGTTTAATGTTTCCCGACATTTTAAGAAACCTCCTTAAAAATCCCTTCTATTATAGCAGACAACCCTGAACTATTCATCTTAAAATATGCTGATATATCCTTGGAAATGATAGTTTTTGCCTGAAAAAGTCTGTGTTTATAATAAACCAGATATGTTTCCCTGAGGATAACCGGACCTGGCCGGGCCAAAATGAGGTACGTAAAATATCTGTGAAATATCTGCCACCATACCCGGCGCCGCCACATCTTAAGTGAATAGTCAGAATCGTCAAAAGACGTTTCGCCCGCACCTAAAAAAGTGTCGAAAAAATATGATTTAAACTACATTTTTGATATATGGGGTAATTTTAAGAAAATGATGATACGTGATTAATATCAAATAATTAAGACAATAAAAACACATATAAAATTATATAAAATCCCTTAAATACTTCAAAAAAGCATTAAATCGTTTAAAAAGTGAAAATACACTGTGAACACAGTGATAATGATAGTTTAACCTCCAATCCGGTACAGATTGGCAAAACATCTTGAAATATATTTTAGAGAAAAAATCAAAAATGTCAATACTTAAATTTTCAACTTTCCACTCATCTCCTTGAAACAATTCACAAATTATGATAGAGTTTAGGCAACATTGAAAAGTGTTTTTTATTATTCAAAATTTGTTAGATTATTTGATATAGTTGTATGAAGATTGAAAAAGTTAATGACAATCAAATAAGATGCATTCTGTCAAAGGAAGATCTCGATGACAGACAGTTAAAGATAAGTGAGATTGCCTACGGCAGCGACAAAGCAAAGCTTTTGCTCAAGGATGTCATGCAGCAGGCCAGTTACGAATACGGCTTTGAAGCTGACAATATCCCGCTTATGATAGAAGCTATCCCCATGAATACGGGATGTGTCGTATTTATCATCACAAAGGTTCAGAATCCCGAAGAGCTCGATACGAGATTTTCAAGATTTGCTCCGTCTGTAATGGAAGGCGACAACGAAGGATATGATGACGAGTATGACGATGAGGATTCTGAGGACGGATTCGATGAGATATTCGACAATGAGGAGAAACCGGCACCTGCAAATCCTCCTGCTGTCGCAGGCTCAGCACGGATTGAGATAGTCGGCACAGAAGCACTCCAGTCACTCATCGAGAATCTCGGCAATGAGAATGTCATGTTTGACCTGTTCAAGAAGATCACCTCATCTGCTCAGGCTGCAAATGCAGAAAATGAAAAGAAACCTATCCAGGGTGACAACGACTCAAGGCTGACAGATGTAAGGCTCTTTGTATTTGACGACCTTGAAACCGTAGGCCGGGCATGCCGTATACTAAATGAATCATTTAGCGGTCAGAGCACTCTTTACAAAAATCCTGATGATGAGAAGTTTTATCTCATCTTAAACAGAGGCGATGAGGATAAAAAAGAGTTCCTCAAAATGAGTAATATACTCATCGAGTACGGTTCTCACAAAAAATATTCGCCGACGCTCCTTGCCAAAATGGAGGAGCATTACAAATGTCTCATAAAGGGACATGCCGTACAGTCGATGGCTCAGTTCTGAATATTTGATAAATTATAAAGACAAAAATACAGGGTATGCAACTAAGCACGAGCGCAATGCTGCATACCCTGTATTTTTTGTCTGTTAGTATGAACCAATATTTATTTTACAAGTTCAAGTGTCTGCCTTGCGATGGCAAGTTCCTCATTTGTAGGAACGATCATCACTTTAACCTTGCTGTCCTCTG
>DFKO01000229.1 GCA_002373855.1 Lachnospiraceae bacterium UBA3643 | reverse complement strand
ACACTGACTATATCCGTGCCGGTCAGTTTTGAGAGGCAGTTCATAAACAGTGTATAGTTATTACCTGAAACTGCATTATCAATATCATCATAGAGGTAATAATCAGATGATATGACTACTACTCTGCTGACATAATCGGCATAAGTCTTTTCCATATATGCCCCGAGTATGTATCTGGCCGATTCGTAGTTTGTCTGCTCCGTATCGGACACATCGGTTAAAAGGTATGCTCCGGCAGTTGTCTGAAGAAGCGGTGTAACTGCAACGTCTCCGTAATCTTCCGTAATAGTCAGACCTTTTGAATAAGGCATATAAATATATTTTGTTCTCGAGTATGTATAAACACCTTCCGTCAGCTCATTTTCAAGTATATCGGGGAGCAGATAAAACGGCTGGGAGTTGTAATAACTCGTGCCCTGCTCCATAACAAGTCCCGGATTAACATATATATTGTACGGCTCAAGGAGACTGTACAGATTAGACTGATCCTCATAATCAGAGTAAGCCAGCAAAAATATAGCATTGCCGCCATTAGCCAGATAATCGGCGATCATCTTTGTCTCATTATCGGAAAAGTCGCTTAATGCCCCTAAGATAAAGAGGCAGGCTGCATCTTCCGGTACCGCATCATAGGTAAGCAGATTAATATAATTAATATTCATATTTGCTTTTTCAATCCGCGTGCGGAGTCCGGGCTGTATCTCAAATTCATCATGTCCCGTAATGCAGTAAATCTGAGGTACATAATTTTCACATACATAAAGGACGGCTGCCATTACGCGGCCTTCACCGTCATATCCGACAACGGAATAATCGGTTACGATATATGAAGCGGAGTCATAATCATACTCATACTCATACGTCATCTCATAGCAGTCATAATAATCAACTACTCTGCTCTTATCGCCGGAAACGACTATGATACTGTTCTGGTTAGGTGCAGTATCTGTATACTCTGTGTAAAAATAAGGATTTTCGGTAGGTGAAACCTGCTTTACCTTGATCTTTTTACTGTAATCATCAATATCTTTAAGGGTCTGCTCTATTGTAGAATCAATCTGGTCTGTATCAGCCAGGTAATAGATGGTCACTTCCTGTTCAAGACTATCAAGGATGTTTTCCGTCTCATCTGTAAGTGAATAAATACTGTTATATGTGACATCAATATTCATGGCATCCTGAGGAAGGCCTCTGACAAATGCATTTATAACAATCACAATTGTAAATACAACAATAAATACAAGGGCTGCCGAAACATTAGCCAGAACTCCCTTTTGCATAAATGACCAGCGCTTGCGTCCGATGATACATAATGTCAGAAACAGGCAGAGCACAATGACGGAGAGATAATAAACAATGGCCGGGATAGATATTATACCGGTAAAGAAATAATCATCCATCATCTCGGTTAAGTTAAATACACCGAGAATCCTCGTGATCATATTGCCTGATGCACTGATGAGACTGCATATACCGGGCATCATCACGCCAAGGAGCAATACGAAAAATGTAAGTACAGCTGCGATTATCTGATTATCGGATAAGCTCGACAATAAGAGTCCGATGGCAAGGCATGCGCCTCCGAACAGCAGATAACCGAAAATAGTCACATAGTTTTCTGCTATGGGCACATTTCCGAATATGCACATAATGAGGGGATAAATGCTCATAACCGCCACAGGGATGGCAAATATGGTAAGGAGTGCCAGATATTTTCCGACAACCACTTTCCATATAGGCACCGGAGATGTAAAGAGCAGCTGATCCGTACGGAGCCGCATCTCCTCCGATATGGTCCTCATGGTGATAAAGGGCAGACTGAGTATTATGATTATGGTTATATTACTGCATACATATGCAATATAAGGATAACCCATTATGAGTCCGTAATATCTGAAATACCATCCGGAGAAAAACAGGTTTACGGCTATAAAGAGCCATCCCGAAAGTGAGCCCCAAAAAGATTTTAATTCCTTTCTGTATACCGCAGTCATTTATTTCTCCTTTGCCTCATCAATATTAATTATATTGAGGGCATCGTCTTTCTTAAGATTTGAAGTGATGATACCTTCTTCAAGGAGGAATTCTCTATAATGATCCTCACTTGTGAGTTTTAAATAAACATCTTCAAGAGTCACTCTTGATACACTCTGCTCCAGTACTGTAATATTGTTCTCGGACATCTTTCCTGCGATCACTTCACGGATATCTTTATCCTTTTTAGCAATTACTTCTATCACGGTGACGCCGTCCTCTTCGGAGAGGATCTTTTTAGAGTCAATATCCTCGATATCTTCAAGAAGCATCTGAGCCTGAGTTGCATTGGCTTTAAGGACCAGTTTCATATTCTGTATCCTGTTATAACTCTCCACCAGCTCCTCTGCATTACCGCTGGCCATAACCCTGCCATGAGATATGATCACCACATCATCACATATCATTGATACTTCGCTGAGGATATGAGTAGACAGGATGACTGTATGCTTCTCTCCAAGCTCTTTGATGAGATTACGTATCTCTACTATCTGCTTGGGATCGAGACCTACAGTAGGCTCGTCAAGTATGAGTATTTCAGGGTCTCCGAGCAGTGCCTGGGCAAAACCGGTTCGCTGCTTATATCCTTTTGACAGATTCATTATGAGCCGGTCAAGCACATCTGCAACTCCTGTTTTCGCAGCTACTCTGTCTATCTCTTGGGGTATCTCGGCTTTGGGTATACCTTTAATCCTTGATGCAAACAGCAGATATTCCCTGACTGTCATATCCATATAAAGAGGTGGTATCTCCGGGAGATATCCTATCATCTTTTTGGCTTTGCCGGGATTCTTAAACATATCAACATCGTTTACAAGTACTGTTCCCGAAGCAGGAGTCAGATAACCTGTAAGCATATTCATCGTAGTACTCTTTCCCGCACCGTTAGGTCCGAGGAAACCGCATATTGTACCGTTCTCAATCTCAAAGGAAATATCCTTTGCCGCTATCCTGTCTCCGTATATTTTTGATAAGTGACTCGCTTTAATCATGTTAATCCTTTATATATTCGCGGAATATGTCATTTGATGAAACAAATACCATATGATCCGGAAAATCCTTCTTTAATCGGTTTATAACGCGCATGCAGTATTTCATACGCTCATCCCTGTTGTATTTCAGGATATTTTTATGTCCCCATATATGAGTAAAATAATCCTGAATACCTATATCCTCGCCAAGAGGAAACATTGTCTTAATCTTTAACCCTTCTGCAGAAGCCATCATGGGCAGGAGTCTCTGCTCCGCGAAAACCATATGCCTTAAGTTCTCATTTTGCTCAGTGCACGACTTCATAAATCTTAAGGATTCATCCGCATATTTATGAGTAAAATCAAGACTCTCAATATAAAGCATGGCTGTATTTAACGGAAGTTCAGCCTTATCAAGACCATCCGGGTACCTGTAATCCCTTTTTACCTTAAAAAAATCAGTGTCAGGATAAATCTCATTCCTGATCTGTTCTCTGTGTATGCCGTATATATCAGCTCCTGTAAAAAAATCATCAAGATTTTTCCATATAATGAGATCAAGATCTATCATAACCGACGGCTTGTCGAGGAGACTCAGGCTCTTTAATTTGCCGGCTGCCCAGAACACTTTGGGATTTATATCCTCATCGGGTTCCATGATCTGTATGCCATCATCAAACAGATCTTTAAGGCCAATACTGTCAATATATTCCGCCCCGTCTTTATCGGCATACATTCTGACCCTGCCATTATTCTTTTTATATGCTGCGGCCGACAGGATAAGTGTCAGCAGATCATAATCCTCCATAAAAAACGGAGTATCTTCATGCTTTAACTTAAACAGCCCGGTCCAAATGGAATAAAATCCGTCCAATATTTTTCTCCTGAAAGTTTATATCAGGTTCAGCCCGTAACCGAGACATCCGATACCGTAAACCTCATGCATTATATAATCCCTGAGGTCATAATAATCAGCCGGTGATAACCTGCCGTAATCATAATCACCGGCAATAGAAGTACTGATATACGAACCGGTATTATATACACCCATATTAAACGAACTCAAAGTATATGAGCCGATATTAAACGAGCCGGTGTTAAATATACCCAAATTAAATGAGCCAATATTATATGAGCCGATATTAAATGATCCCGTATTAAACAGACCAAGGTTAAACGAGCCGATATTAAACGAACTGATATTATATGTTCCAAAGTTAAAGGCACCAAAGTTAAATGATCCGATATTAAAAGTACCGGACAGATAGCTGCCAAAATTTAAAAGTCCCCCGTAAAAGCTTCCAAGATAAAAGCTGCCGACATTATATGAACCAAAAGTAAATAATCCAATGTTAAAAGAACTTAAGTTAAAGGATCCCAGGTTAAATGAACCAATGTTAAATGAGCTTAATATAAAGGAGCCTGTATTAAATGACCCGGTGTTAAACATAGTTAAGTTAAAAGAACCTAAATTATACGAGCCAAGGTTAAACGATCCTGTATTAAAAGAGCTTAAATTAAAGGATCCGATATTAAATGTTCCTGCATTAAATGAACTCAAATTAAAAGATCCGGCAGTGAACGAACCGTTATAATATGATGAAACTAAGTAACTGCCAAGGTCAGGTACATCAGGATTTGTCATCCCGGAAAAACATAAATATTCAGGTTTATTTACGCACATACCGGTATATGATACGACATACTCTTTGTCATTGGCATTCATTGTAAATGTATCGCCGTACAGTCTGCCTTTCTTGGACTTAAGCTTTACATATATTCTTTCCGCAACGCCCTGCTTAAAGAAACCTACTGCCTCATTAACGGGACAGTGAATCACAAAACCATATTCAGACAGAGGATCAAAGAGATATCTGTTTAACTCTCCCGACCATGTTATATAAAGTCCGTATATATGATGATATTCGTCATATGCATTCCCGCCAAAGTAAGCATATCCCGCGTGAAAAGGAGGCAACATATTTATTCTGTTGTCGTACTCTTCTACAGTCTCCTTGTATGATTTTTTTAACCACCTATAGCGGATGCTCATTTAAGCATATATTCCTGTCTACAAAATATGCAGTAAACATAGGTCCGATACTAAAAACGGGCATAGTTTCTACAGAATAAACCTAATCTATATGATAACTCAAAACCCTTATTTCTTCAATCATTTTAAGTAAAATATACCACTTAAAAAGGCGGTATATCATACATTATAATGTGATAAACCGCCTCATATTATACAATATATAGTTTCGATGCTATCGATATATCATTAAAGTTATCTGTGGTCTGCCCAGAAGAAAAGCGCAACCGTTCCTATACCGGTATGAGTACCTATTACAGGGCCGATAAAATCGATGATCTCAGTGTCATAACCAAACTTTTCTTTTACAAGCCGGGCAACATACTGTGCATCCTCAAGACAGTTGCTGTGGCTGATCATACACTTCTGATCCATTCCCCTGTAATCACCGAGTCTCTCATCCATCAGCTCAACAAGGCTTGCCAGGGCTTTCTTACGTCCGCGGCACTTGCCGATGTTGATCAGCTTACCCTCATCATTTACATGGAGAAGAGGCTTGATATTGATCATGGAACCGACAACAGCTGTACCCTTGCTGATACGGCCGCCACGGCTTAAATGGAAAAGGTCATCAACTGTAAATACATGACCTACATGGAGGAGATTTTCTTTGATAAAAGCTGCCGTCTCCTCGATGGTTTTATCCTCTTCCATCATCTGGACAGCTTTATTTACAAGGAATCCTTCTCCGAGTGAAGCACAGAGTGAATCGATAACTACAATATTTGCATCAGGGTTTTCTTCCATGATTTCCTCAGCTGCGATGCATCCTGACTGATATGAACCTGAGAGCCCTGAAGAAAAAGCGATATAAAGAATATTTTTGTTTTCTTTTAAATATTCGGTGAGCTCGTTTTTAGCCTCATCAGGATTTATCTGGGATGTGGTGGGCATAGAGCCGCCGCCAAGCTTCTCATAAAAAGATTTAATATCAATGGGGTTTTCCTTATTGTATGTTATGCCATCCATGATTACAGAGAGGTACATACATCCCACGTTATGTTTTACATAATAATCAGCAGGTAAATCAGCTGTTGAATCTGTTACCAGTTTGAATAATGCCATTTTATAGTTGCTCCTGTTCTTTATATTTAAACCTTTATAATTATATACGATACGCATGTAGTATTCAATACTACATACGTTTTTTTCATCTTTTGTTTATACAGCCGATAAGGGTACTTACGCATTGCGCGGCGGAGCGTGCGCTCAGCGTAAGTACCCTTATTGGTCGTTACAAAAACAAATATTATTAAGCTTTTCCCGTACTTCCAAAGCCGCCTCTGTCAGTTTCATCGAGGTGATCGACTTCATCAAACTCTATGGCAGGCTGATTTTCCATGACTCTGAACTGGCATACCCTGTCATTTACATGAATCTCTGTATCCCGGACTGCATATACAGGCATAAACCACTGATCATTATCACCTGAGTATGTATAATCGATGACACCCATATGATTAGTCTGGATGATACCAAAATTTTTAAATGTAGAACTTCTGGGTACCACATGGGCCTCATAACCCTTAGGCAGTTTCATGCCAATGCCAAGGGGAATGAGCTTAAACTCTCCTTTTTTTAGAGATATCTCCTCAGCACATCTAAGGTCTATCCAGTCTGACTTTCCATCTATATAGCGGAGCTTCTCGATCTTATCAGAAAAATATTTTATCTTAATATTCATTTTAATACCTAAGCCTTTTTGATTTTTGAATAGTTGTCGCAGTAAAGCACAGGCGTAGCTGGATCACTTGATTTGATTGTTGCCTGGACATCTATGACTCTCTGATTTGAAGAGCCCTTCCAGTAGAGGGTATTATCTTTTTTATCTTCCTCAAATTCACCGTCGACTACTACATCAAGATATTCCATAATTGGATAATGGTAAATTGATTCCCATGATGAACCTGTATAGAGCCAGATTGTCTTTTTAGGATATTTCTCTCTGACTTCTCTTGCGAGGTCCCTGACATCCACTCTGTTTGCGGAATGAAGTGGATCTCCGCCTGAAAGAGTCAGGCCTGAAATATATGATTTATCAAGTTGATCAAAAATTTCCTGTTTTGCAGCCTCATCAAAATTAAGACCACCGTTAGGGTCCCAGGTTATGGGATTTTGACATCCTTTGCAATTATGAGAGCATCCCGAAACCCATAAAACCACTCGTAGACCATCGCCGTTAAGCATATCGTCCTTGGTAATATTATGATATCTCATTACATGCTCTTCCTCTCTGCTATCTCAGCCATTTTTGCGTCATTAAGACGTGTATCGCCGTGAACCCTTGAATATGACAGATATCCGTTCATACGGTCAATCTTGGTCAGGTTACGGCTGCCGCACTTGGGACATACATCCATCTCAAGCTCCTGGTGACCACAATCATCGCAGTATGCAAGTGATAAATTCACGCCTTCATAGAAACCAAATTCCATAGCACGTCTGATCAGTGTTTCAACTGCAGCTATATTGTAATCGATAGGATATTTTACATACTGAATCTTGCCGCCGTTTAAAAGTTCCCAGAATCTGTATTCTTTATCCTGCTTTTCGATAGGTGTGATATCTTCGGTAACATGACAGTGGAATGAATTTGATACATATTCTCTGTCGGAAACGCCTTCGATGATACCGTATTTCTTTCTGAACTGTTTTACCTGGAGGCCGCAGAGATTCTCTGCAGGTGTTCCGTATATAGCATAGAGATTGTGATCCTCATCCTTGAACTTTGCTACCATCTTGTTGATGTGCTCCATTACCTCAAGGGCAAACTCTCCGTCTTCCACAAGGGATTTGCCGTTATAGAGCATCTGGAGCTCATTAAGGGCAGTGATACCAAATGAAGCAGTCGCATATTTAAGCAGGGGCTTTATCTTGTCAGTTAACTTAAGATGACCGTTTAAAAATCCTCCTTCACAGTATGCAAGAGGGTTTGTGGATGCTCTCATTTCTCCAAGGTAAGCATATGTCCTGATATGGAGCTGTCTGATAAGCTGGAGATAATAATCAAGAACTTCATAGAAGTCTCTGCTCTCCTGTCTTGACTTGGCGAGGATCATGGGTAAATGGAGTGATACGGCACCTATATTGAAACGGCCTACAAATATAGGCTGATCGTTATCATCTGCCGGATGCATACCGCCTCTCTCATACCAGGGCGAGAGAAATGCTCTGCAGCCCATAGGCGAGATTACTTTACCGTACTGTTTATACATACTTGCTATATAGCCCTTACCTGTAAGTGAGAGCCAGTCAGGATACATGGTTTTAGCAGAACACTCAACTCCTGCTTTAAATACATCCTCAAGCTCGCAGCCTTCTCCGTGGAGATTTTCATCATATAAAAATACGATCTTAGGGAAAAGAACAGGCTTTTTGCACTCTTTCTTGCCTTGACCTTTACGGCGTACATTGAGCATGGAAATAGTCGCCTGCTTTGCAAAACGGCCTCTGCCGATACCGGCTGTAACAGTGATAAACGGATAATCGCCGCGGCTGGATGCAACAGTATTGAATTTATATTCCCATCCCTGGAATCCCTGCTCGAAATCTCTGCATACATCATTAAATGCTTCTGCTTCAGCAGTAGATTTATCAACTCCCAGATTCATATATTTATTAACATATTTGTTGTATGATTTCTCTGCATAGGGCTCTAATATCTTATCAACCTCAGGAACGGTAAAACCGCCGTACTGCTGGCTGGCAGCGGAAAGAACTATATCACCGATCACATCAAAAGCCACATCAAGTGTTTTGGGTTCATTGTACCAGATGTTGCCCATCTCAAAACC
>DFKO01000161.1 GCA_002373855.1 Lachnospiraceae bacterium UBA3643 | reverse complement strand
GAGCAGTGGTCAAATACCTGCAGTCTGCTCTTTACGCCAAAATCCATGGCTGCATGGTAAAGAGTTGAAAATGTATACAATACCACCAGGCTGAGTCCGTAGACCATCATACTGCCAAGGAGCAGGGCATTGCCTGTCCCTGCCGACCTGGCCATCAGCCATACGAATCCTGCGATTGCCATCAGGGCTCCTACCCCATGGGATAACGAATTAAATACTTCTTCTATAAATGACTGTCCGTTGAACGTACCTGCCTTTTCCATAAAATCACCTCTTAACAAACACTAATAACACGTCATGTAGTTTTCAATACTACATTAACGCGTATAGTAGTCTTTGTCAAGAGGTGTGAGCATTATTTCAGGGTGGTCTCCATTTTCTTTGGGTCCTTCGCCTGTACAAGAAATAAAACGAAACCAGCACCAAATATAAAAGGAATCACGTACCATATTGGATCAAAGTAAGGTGGTATGTTTGCGTAAGCATTTTCGGGATTGCCATTTTCATACCATATCTTTACAGGGTTATGTCCGTTTAGTCTTTCCTCAAAAGTAAAATCTGACGATTTATACAATCCTTCTGTCGTATATATTATGCCATCTATCTCAAAGTTTGCTGTAAGATGACTTCTGATATATCTGCCGCTATAAAAATTCACCGTATAGCCGGTTGTCTCTTCTGTACACAGCGCAAGTCTGTCGCTGGTTTGTTTACTAAAATAGATTAGCGCAATAAGAGATACCACAGCTATCAAAAGACAGACTATGGCACACTGTATACTTCTTGTTTTCTTTTCTTCTTCTGTAAGCGAAAACCAGTGTTTCATTTAATCCCTATAAGTATTAATTCAATTCCATCGAGCGAAGCATAAACATAATATCTTCTGTGTAATTAGCCTCGCTAAATACATACATAATTACACAGAGTCCTTCATTGTCGCCGACAGGAGTGAAAATAAAATTAATGCGATGGAATACATCTGCGGCATCAGTATAGCTCGATGCATAGCATTTCATATTTTTTGAATAGTCTACATTAAATTTACTAACTGTGGAAATATTATCATTCGGAAGAAGATTCTTAACTAATTCTCGTTCAACTTCCTCCGAATCATTCCAATTGCTTTTATCTGAAACAAAAGTGTTATAGTCTAAATAGAAAACATAAACCTGCTCCGCACGAACGGTATATGTATCAGGTATTTCATTCAGTCTATACAAATATCCGTCCAAATCATATTTTCCATCAGCTTTTGGCAGTCTCTCTTCTACATCTTCCCACTCATCCGAAATATAATACTTAATTAATCCGTCGCCCAGTTCACGTGAATTAATATCGTCTGTGCAAATAATTTTATTTGTTGGTACAGAATACGAATTATTTTTCAGCAAAGTATCACTGGTTTTTGATATTTCAACTATATTTTTAAGAGCAATAGAACCAGCCCCCCATGTACTAACATCCACCTTACAATAAACAAAAACATTATCTCCAATACTCAAATTTGAAATTTTACTGATTATTGTTGAATCTTTTGTTGATGCGCTTATTGTTGCTGTTCCAACAGTGATTGTATTTACATATGTTAATTCAAAAGATTTATTATTTGTCGCAATAGAACATACATGGCCCAGTACCATGTAATACTTGCCGTTATATAGTGATTTAACATTATTTTTGTCTATTTTAAGTTGTGCAAGCATTTTATCCGCAGTTACGCATGGGTAAATATGTTCATTAGAATCCAAAGTCATATCGTCAGTAAATTTAAAACCAATAAGAAATGACAAAAGAATTATCATAACTACAAAAAGAATATATGCTTTTTTAATATTTAGCCTTTTAATTGTCATTTGAGTATTCCCATTGATCAATAGTTAAAGAACATTCTTCATCCAAAAATTCTCTTACACTTTTATAGACAGCAGAATCGGCATAATCTTCCACTAAATGAACCTTAGTAGTCTTATTGATGCCCATATTATTCATTTCTTCCATTAAAGCATCAACTGATAGTAAAAGTTTGTTCTCAAAATAAATATTTTTTCCTCTAACCCTTACAGTGTATTCGTACTCAGGCTGAACAGAATTGGGATCATCATTCATTTGAGGATTGTCGGTGTCATTATTGGGATCTGTATCATAAATAGATACATCTCCCAAATTTATCCCGGGGGAATCGACAAGAAGACTGTCTAAATCAATAATAGGGTTGGTCGTAACAAAAAAGCCCGAACCAGCGCCAATAAAAACAGTCATAATCATCACAGTTATAATTAATATTTTAAACCTTCGTTTCACCTATCTAAACTCCAGGGAATAGTCTATTTTATATTCATCAACTATATCAAGTACTTCGTGCATAGCGGCAGAATCTGCATAAGAATCTATTATATATAAAACATGATCCTTATAATTTACATTCCTTATATAATCCTCAAACTCATCAAAAGATTCAAAACCTTGCTCTTGAAAACTGATTTCTGTACCTTTAACTATAATGAAATAAGCATTTTCTCCATAGTTCCCTATGTCTTGGCTTAACTCCAGATATATTTCTTCATTTTCTTTATTCAAATCATTGTCAATATAATTGGAAGATGTCGACTCATCTGTCGTATTGCCATCATCAATTACATAACTGCTCATTCCGAAACTAAAAATTTTCCCCTTTGGCAAGAAATACTCACATGCAAAATAAACTGTAGCAACAAACGTAAATAGCATTCCCAAAAAATACATTATGCGTATTTCTTTAGCTGAATACTTTTTTATGTATTTAATCCCAGCAAAAAATAATAGTACAAATAAACTTGCTGAAATAATTAATGCTATTAAAAAACCTTTAGATACCATTCAAACAACCTACTTCATGTATATATTAGGATAAGTCTCCCTCAAATCTTCTATAACATCAAAAATTGCAACCTCATCTCTATACAAAATACCTGTCTCACCCGCATTTAAAGAAATTAATATGGGTTTATCCGTATTTTTTTCGATATAATCCTGTAATTTTTCGTTTAAAATATCAAAGGTATTTCCAACCGTACCTGAATATAGTTTGCCTACTTCTTCGATTTCTGCATCTCCGAATTTAATTCTCACCGTTCGTTCTGTCGGGTCATAACTCATGTAATCGGAATAAATTACAACAATCGGAGCATAACTATTAATATTCTCATACGTCTCAAGCTGTTCCGTATACATCTCATATGCTGCGTTTGCTGACTCTGATATTGCCTCTTGCTCTGATATCTTATTATTATAATCATCTTCAGTTAATTGTGCCTTATCAGACAAGAGTTGCTGCCTACTCATAACAATAAGAAGAACTATGAATATTACATCTAGAAGAGACGTCAAGTCAAGAACTACTTCTTTTTTATTATTTCGTCTGTTCATTCAATACTTCCTTATCAATCTGCGCATCCATAGATGCATTTTTTCTTCCTCTAGCATACGCATTTATAACATTGTAAATTCTATCTGAAGCTATACCAACTGTAGCATCATATATCTTCAAAATAATCGCACATATCAATGCCCAAAATGTTGTAAGTAAAGCCACTCCTATTGAGCCTGTTATTTGTTCCAAATCACTTTGACTAATCTGTAGCATTAATCCGAATACCGTTCCCAAAATTCCGGACATAGGAAATAGTGATATTGATTGAGACCATGCATTATACTTGCTAAAAATATTATTATATTTATCCTCAATCTGATCCATATATTTCACAGAAACTTCTTCTTCAGTTCTAATCAAAACATGCTTTCCTGTTTCAGGATTTTTTTCACCAAAAGCAGTTTTACCTGTGTTTCTGCTTTTTTCTTTCTCATAATCTTCATTTAATCCTTCAAATTGGTTTTTAAATTTTGATAAAACACCACAAAAAATAAATGCTGCCAAAATAGTCAACACGCTCCATATAAGAGACACCGGATCGCTTAACAGTCCATTAAACATTTCTTACTCCTCTCAAAGTTTTTATATTTATACATTTTCATTATATCATTTTTACACAAATAGTTATCTAAAAACAATTTTGATCCAACTTTTTTATACTCAATCAACTAACAAAACTTTAGCTTTACGTCAAAACAAGATTGCAAACATATATATGGTATTTTTTACCACGAATGCCAACAGTTCGCATCCGCATAGCATGTATATTTTCTATTCGCACGCTTTACGTGTTCAAAAGTTTTACAACCCGTAATATAATAATCCCTCTTTGTAAATGCACTACAAGTCATGAATAATTCTGATTAGTTTATACTTTTACCCCCTGTACTTCCTCACAATCTCATAAAATCTCGGAAGTGCCAGGGATATATATCCAAACTTTGAATTGTCTATTATTCCGGCATCCACAAGACTTTCCTTATATCTTGAAAAGCTGGTATTGTTTATAGATGCTGTTTTACATACATCGGCTATCTTCATTTCATCTGTTGTAATAGCTCTGACAATTTCCCGCTCCCTTCCTGTCAATGATTCCCATATTTTTTTATATACAAAATCATCGAGCAGACCGTCATATTCAGCGAGAACTTTTTCAAAGTTTTCTTTACCGTTATTCCAGTAGGATACTCCAAGTGCCTGAAAAGCAAATGCATATCCTTTTGTAAGATTGGCCAGTTTCAGCGCTTCATCTTCTTCTATTTCGAATATCTCCTTATACTGCTCTATTATCTGAATAATACTGAGCGGTGTAGTAATCACCTTCGGCGTTCTTAACAGAAAAGTAAGAGAAGGATCATTTTGTATCTTGTTTATATTCTCATGGAGTCCTGTCATGATGAGATATATCGGATAATCCTGACGCACAAATATCTGGAACTGACTGGCAAATATCTTCATATTGTCATCGTGTACTACTTCATCTATTGTGATAAGGACTTTTTTCTTTTCTTTTATAATTTTTTTAAATGATTTTTCTATGGTTCCAACATAGTCTGTATCGTTACTGTCCGGATTAACTCCCAGGCCAAACCCGGCTGCAGTTACATTGAATCCTTTACTGAAAATATCCGGTTTTGCTCCCGATGATTTTTCAAGACGAAGCGCAAGATTTGATAGCAGATCCATTGCAGGATTTAAATTTATAATAATCCAGTCTTTCTGCTCCTCAAGCTTTTTGGCTACCGTTGTCATCAATACAGTCTTTCCGCTTCCCCTTATACCTTCTATCAGATATGTCTGGGTAACGGGATTATCTGCATCAAATGAACTGACTATACGGTCTATATCTTTATATCGCAGAATCTGCCTGTTTGGCTGTTTACCAAATGTTATTGTAAAGGGATTCTCTTTTTTCATACCTGAATTCCTCCTGATAAATATCATTTTGTATATTTATGTAAATGTTATCATAAGTTGATAAAATTTGCAAAAGTTATCATAACTATGTAAAAGTATGTGAAAGTTATCATAACTTTGTAAAAAATGTAAAAGTTATCATAACTTGACATTTGTGTCATTCTTTGTAGTTTTCATACCCTAAATACAAAAGAGCATGGCTCACGGCCACACTCTTTTAAATTCATATTATATTAATTATCGCCTTTTGCGTCCTTATCATATTCAAGGATATCGCCGGGCTGACAGTTAAGGACATCGCAGATTGCCTCAAGGGTTGAAAATCTGATGGCACTTATTTTACCTGTTTTTATTTTTGAGAGATTTACATTTGTGACTCCGACTTTCTCCGATAATTCGTTGAGGCTCATCTTTCTGTCTGCCATGACACGATCAAGACGCAGGATTATCTTACCCATATGCACACCTCCTATAAAGTCTCATCAGCTTCAGTCTGAAGCTCCATACCATAATCGAAAACATTGTAGATGCACCAGAATGTGAGGCCTACGATGAGTGCATATCCGAAGGAAGCTGTACAGATCAAAACTGTGACGAGAATACCTGCAACCTTTATATGATTCATTACATTCTTTGTAAACGGTGTATCGCTTGACTCAATCTCGAGAAATGCGTTTCTGATGACGTTTACTACAATGTATGCTGCAAGACATATCACTGCTGCCACCAAGCAGTTGAGTCCGGCAAGGATAAACGGGTTATCAATGTTGAATATCTTAAGGAACTCGAATCCGCCTACATTTACATTTTCGATATCTACCATCCCGTGAACCGTTATGGGTCTGCCAAGTATTGAGAATGTTCCGAGCTCATCTTTCTGAATAAGCATCGTAAATACGCCACCTACTATACAGCAAATCATGCCTATCAGGATGATCGTCTTGATTACCTTCAGTACCTTTGCTGTTGTTCCTGCCGATCTTTTGATTTTCTGAATTTTTGTGTTTTCCATATCTATTCTCCTTTTCGTTAAAAAGTTATCGTTTATCGATAATTAGAATATACACTCTCAGAAATCGTTTGTCAACAACTTTTTAATGTTTTTCGTTAAATAATTATATTTTAATGAAAAATATTAGTCTTTTTTCGTTTTTAACTGTAAGGGATGTGTGGTCGTGAGACACATGATAAACGGGAAACAGATCATGCAGATGCACGAAAGACTCATCAAAAGGTAATATGTCTGCCACTTATCACCATGGCGCTGTATAAGATATTCAAGATAACCTGCAGCTCCCATTGATGCAAATATGAGAAGAATCAGGATTATATGGTACCATTTAAAGCCATTTGCCCTGACAGATCTCACTGTAAAAATGACAGAGACCGACAGGATCATAATCCCACCAAATATCTGGATCACACTGACAAAACCGTTAAACGGGAAATAGTCGGAATCGTATCTGGTAGAATCCAGTATAAACTCAAGGGACGAAAATATCAGGATGAATAAAGAAAAAGTACGCCCCTTTATATCAGAATATTTAATATAAAAATACTTTAGCAGAATACCTGCAATCATAAACAGTATGAATCCGATAAAGAAAGTTGCGAGACGGTAGCTGGTCTCCCCGTTTGTATTAATGACAGGAGATGCATAGGGAAGCATATGATACTTTGCATCTGCAAGCACTGCATTGCCACGACATCCGTCATCATAGAGATGCACCAGATTTAAAAGTGCGATAACCATTGCAGTCCCCGGGGCTGCCCCGTCGAGAATCGCAGGGTATAACTTTTTAATATCCCAAATGCATACGATAAGTCCTGCCATGCATATTCCAACCATAATACCTGACATATTAAATCCTGTCTCAGAGAAATTAAGAGCTGATTTAAACGCCGGATACTGCTCCAGATGACAGTAATAGAATATGCCCTTACCGATAATATATGAAAAACATACTGCCAGAGGGTAAAAGAAAACAAGCCTGAGTCTTTTGCCGCCGTTTGCAATATAAAGAGAATGCATCATAAAAAAGCCTGCAGCAACTGCTATGACGATAATGATACTGCTCCAGAGTATCTCTGTATTTCCTACTATTATGGCGACAGGTTCACGCATCATCTGTCCTCCTCGGGAAATGCAGTCGCAAAATAAATGATATCGCTGACTGCTCTCTCATTTCCGTAATCAACAAAATTATAGGGAACGCCTCTCCATACGATTTCCGCTGTCTGGCCTCCGTCAAGAGCATACGCGTTCTCGCATCCCTTTTCATACATGATCTGCGCCGATTCCATGATAGTCGCACCTTTTGTACCGTAGCCGTAATTGATTGTCATGAGGAAATAATGACACGAACCGGCCTGACCGATGGCAGACCTTGAATATGTATCATTGACCTCTCCGATCATATATGAGTTTGTGGTGACCATCTCTCCTCCGTCTACGAGGACAGGACCGAATGTCAGGGAAAACAAAATATCATTATCCTCGATAAACTCTTTTGTCTGCTCCTCGCTCGTAAGCTCTCCCTTATATGTAAACACGAGGTCTCCGGATGAATTGATATGACAGCAGTCAAGAGTAGCCGGATTAAATCGGTACAGTTCCCTGTTATAAACAGTGATACCCTGGGCTCTGAATTTATAAAAATCTCCGTTCATCGCAACGACTGCATTGGCTTCAATAGCCAGATCTGATGCGTTTTTCTGGACACTCGATCCGTATGTATCGTTGGCCAGTTTTCTCCTGAACTGGGAAGGATCCGCTATGAATACCTCCGAGCAGCATATACTGTGGTTATTATAAAGTTCTTTCCATGTGAGGACGAATATTGTCTCATCTCCGTAGTAATGAATATATGAATCGGTAAAATGAGCTTCCGGATCAAAGAAAAGATCTCTGTCATCTATCAGTCTGGCATACTCCGGTAAAAGAGATTCTACTTCCTCCGGGAGAATATCTCCGTAAGCAGTCTCAATAGGAGCCGGCACAAGGATGGTTTCCTCCGGGAGCGTATAGTGCCTGGGAATAAATATCAGGCCCTCGAGAGCTGTACTCTTTGCATTATTTGAAAAGTTATCTATCTGGGATACACCGCCCTTAAAACAAAGAGCCAGTTCATCACTTGGCGAGATAACCCATCGACCGTCTTTATATAAAAGATCAAGCGTTATATCCGTTGTCTTATAATAATTCTCTGCATCTGCCACAGCATCGCTCACAGAATCTCCATATACTCTCTCAAGCACTTCGGGGAGGAAGTTGTCATCATCATCTGCAATCTCTGACGGGCTGCACTCATCTGAGAGAGTCTCAAGGTCATCAAGTACATCTGTCCTGATATCAGTCACCATGTCATTAAGTTCCAGATAATTCATTGACACTGTGATATATGCATGCCTTCCGTCAATAATATTGCCGTCTGATACAGAGTATGAATAGCTGTCTGTAAGTGCATTATTAAAGATATTGGCATAATAATCTTCCGTCATTTTTGTACCATCAAAAAGCTGGCCCGATACAGACAGATATCCTGCGGCTTCATCCGTATTGCCGGCGCACCATGCATTCATAAACGCATATACTGTCTCATCCGGTGGCGTGGACGGAGCAAACAGCAGCATACCGCGGCTCGATGAGACAATACACAGCAAAAGTGCAAAGCTCAAAAGGATTCCCGATATCATACCGCTTATGCACTTCGTTTTCTTTTTAACAGTCAGGATAATCGTTGTAACAAAGAGAAGACATAAAAAAATACACACCACAATCACGAGGGACAAATGGGCTTTGTCCATCTCTGTGATTGCAGTATATATATTAAATAAACATGATTTTATAATTGACAAAAAACCTGCTGTCACGACTGCACCGGATTATTTCAGATATCAGTAAATACCTTCAAATATTCCCGCGATAGGTGAATCGCCATCCAGGAATATCGTGGTATTACCGTTTGTAACCGATGCCTTAAGAGCATCAAGCTGAAGCATAAAGAGATAGAAATCTGCTTTATCGGCATCATTGTATGCATCAGAGAGGATGCTCATATACTCAGCCTCTCCTTCTGCCTTGATTGCCTCAGCCTCTGCCATTGCCTCCGATATCATTACGGCCACCTCTGCATCGGTGGTATTCTTGATGATCTGAGCCTCCGATTCACCCTGAGCTCTGTATGCTGCAGCAATGTTGTTTCGCTCTGTGATCATACGATTGTATACAGCGCCCTTGTTTTCATCGGGGAGATCAAGGACTTTGATCTTCACTTCAGTAATCTCGATTCCGTACTGGTCCTCCTGGGTGCCTATGCAGTTAAGGAGTCTGTCAGATATGATGATCGTCTCAACCGGTTCCTCCTCAGCTTCTGCATCCTCGATGATGTTGCCTTCCTCATCTGTCACTGATGACTCAATGTCATTGATCTCTATATCATCAAGTTCTGCCTCTGTCGCATCAATCTTGATTGCAGTATCACGGCTGGCGATGAGTTCTTCCTGACTCATTGATGATATGGTCGTCTTGATTGCGTTATATACTATTACATCGATACGCCCCTGGGCTGTAACCGCACTTGCATTCAATGTCTGATTGTACAGTTTTGCATCTGTCACCTTCCACAATACATATGCGTCCACGATCATTGTCTTCTTGTCACTTGTGATAACCTCTGATGACGGCAGATCGTATACCTGGATAGCCTTTGTGACAGGGCTCACAGACTGAACAAAAGGTAATTTGAAATGGAGTCCCGGCTGATCAACTATCGCAATGATACGTCCAAACTGCTTTACCACACTGTACTCATTCTCGGCTGTAGTATATACACTCGATGCGCCGACTATTACGAGCAGTACCAGGATAATAATGATAATAGATTTACCTGCTTTTTTCATATCACTGCCCTCCTTAATTATTCTCACCGGCTGATGAAGCGGCAGTACTGTTTTCAATGAGTGCAGCAGTACCGTCCTCATAATCACCGGTTACAGAGTAATACTTGCTGATACCGTCTCCATTGCTGTCAATCACTATCTTAAGTGTAGGGAGGACCTCCTCCATTGCCTCAAAGAAGAGACGCTGCTTTGTGATAAGAGGGTAGTTTATATACTCTTCATATTCTTCTGTAAATCTGGCCACTTGACCATTGGCCTCGTTGATACGGGCCTCCTTCTCTGCCTCGGCCTCCTGGATGATCCTGTCTGCCTCGGCCTCAGCTGCGGGTATCTGCTCATTACGATAAGTATTAGCCTCGTTGATAGCCGACTCCTTGCCCTGCTTTGCTGTTTCCACTGCTGTAAAAGCCTCGATAACCTCGTCTGTAGGAGGCTCCACATCCTGGATGCTGGCATCCACAAGTGTGATACCTATATCCTCCTGCTCAAGTTCAGCTATGATCATCGACTTTACATTACTCTGTATCTCCGCCTTGCCTGTTGTGATGGCTGTATCTACGGTATATGCGGACACAGTTGACCTGATTGCCGAGAGGGCAATATTTTTGACTATAAAGTCAGGTTCACTTGAACGATACAGGTATTTAATGGGGTCTGTTACTTGATATGAAATATAGAAATCACAATCAATAAAGTTATAATCGGAAGTGATCATTATTGACTCATGCTCAACACTGTATGCATTGCCTGAGCTGTCCTCGCTGTATCCGATCATGAGACCCTTTACGGTAGTATCAACTTTGACTACCTTCTGAATAAACGGAATCTTAAAGTGAAGTCCTTTTTCACTCATGAGCTCCGCTTTACCAAAAGTAGTGATAACAGCCGATTCCGTCTCCTCTACCGTATAGATTGAATCAAGTCCGATAAGTAAAATGGCTATAACTATTATAACCTTCCATATTACCGAACCTTTTTTCTTAAAAAATCCCTTAAAATCCATGGGTTCTGTATATCTCTCCATCAAATCCTCCCTTGTGACAAAATTATAAATGTCATATATTATAACTCTGCTTTAATCTGCTCGTATACACCGTCTCCGTCAAGCTTGTATGCCTTTAAAAGATCTGCTGCCGAACCGGACTCACCGAATACATCATAGATACCGATACGCTT
>DFKO01000170.1 GCA_002373855.1 Lachnospiraceae bacterium UBA3643 | reverse complement strand
TTTACGCCTGCGCCTGCTCTTGCAATCACTTTAAGTGATGCAGGGAGCTCAAGGTCATGCATAGCTGCAGAACGGACAAGTACGCCATCTGCCTCATTCATATCCTCTGTCTTTGCATAATCGATTGAAAACTTATCAAGACCAACCTTTGCGATTGGATTAAGGCAATTATATTTAAACATTTTTCTACTCCTTATTTAGCATTCTCTGCTTCAAATTTCTTCATAAACTCAACGAGTTTCTCTACACCTTCCTTAGGCATTGCATTATAGATAGAAGCTCTCATACCGCCTACAGTTCTGTGTCCCTTAAGATTTACAAATCCGGCCTCGGTAGCCTCCTTTACGAATTTGGCATCAAGCTCATCATTACCTGTTACGAAAGGAACGTTCATAAGTGATCTGTCTTCCTTAACAACAGTACCCTTGAAAAGCTTTGAAGAATCAAGGAAATCATAAAGAATCTTTGCCTTCTCCTTGTTGCGCTTCTTCATCTCTTCAAGTCCGCCCATTTTCTTGAGCCACTTGAATACCTTGCCACAGATATAGATCGTGTAGCAGGGAGGCGTATTGTAAAGTGAATCGTTATCTGCCTGAGTCTTCCACTTGAGCATGGTAGGTGTTCCGGGAAGGCACTCATCTGTGATGAGATCTTCTCTGATAATAGCGATAACACATCCTGCAGGTCCTACGTTCTTCTGTACGCCGCCGTAGATTACGCCGTATTTTGTCACATCAACAGGCTCTGATAAAAAGCATGATGATACATCGGATACGAGGACCTTGCCCTTTGTATTAGGGAGTTTCTTATATTTAGTACCATAGATGGTATTGTTCTCGCAGATATATACATAATCCATATCATCTGTGATAGGGAGATCCGAGCAGTCAGGAATATAGCTGAATGTCTTGTCTGCTGAAGATGCAAGCTCTACAGCCTCACCGTAGATCTTAGCCTCCTGGAATGCTTTCTTTGCCCACTGACCGGTGATGATGTATCCGGCCTTTTTATTCTTCATCATGTTCATCGGAACCTCTGCGAAGAACTGTGAAGCACCTCCCTGTAAAAACAGTACCTTATAATTATCAGGAATATTCATAAGCTCTCGAAGATCAGCTTCAGCTTCCTTGATAATGGTATCATATACTTTCGATCGATGGCTCATCTCCATTACGGACTGACCGGATCCCTTGTAATCCATCATCTCCTCTGCTGCTTCCTTAAGGACCTCCTCGGGTAATACCGCAGGTCCTGCTGAGAAATTATAAACTCTTCCCATTTTTGTCTCCTCCTAAATATTGTCTTGCGTACCTCTGCTTATATTTCTTATCAATATACTGATATAAATATAAGTTATCGGTCGCAAAATAAAGTACAGTGTTAATATTATTCCATAATGAAAATCAAGTCAATGATTTAATTAAAAGGTCAAAGCTTTGACTGCTTATTACTCCACCACCGTGATCACATCATCAAGCACATAATCAAACAGCGGATATGATGACCGTTCATTCTCGGTATATCCGTTATTAAGATCGATGGTCTTTGAAGGGTCGCTCTGGGATACTCCGGTATAGCTGCCCTTAAATACAAAATCACCATTTCCCTTTTTGAACTGGTCAATAGCCCTGTCCATGGCTTCCTGTGTTCCTACGGGTGCGATTGCCTGGTTTAAATCCATCATCTCCACCCATCCGTTTTCAAATCCTGCAGTGGCATCATTGCCAAATACTCTTGCCGAAAGCTTTGATTCGATCGTCTTGTATGACATAAGCGCATCTACTGCAGATATTACATACGGCTCCCAGCATATCCTTGTGGTAACGAGGGAAGTACCCGGTGCCACCTCGGACATGCTCTGTCCCCAGCCGACAAAATATACCTTGATATTTTTCTCCGAGGCATCCTCACATGCTATTGCCGGTCCGATGGTATCGGTATGCTGTGATATGATCACACAGCCTCCGTCTATCAGCCTCTCGGCGGCACTCTTTTCAAGCGCATAGCTGCTCCATGTATGCGTATAGCTTACCTGCATGACTGCCTGCGGTACTATAGAGCGCACTCCGAGCAGAAATGCGGTATATCCGGATATGACCTCGGAATCGGGAAATGCGGCGACAAATCCGACCACTGCCTCATTCTCTGTTATTATTCCCTCATCGATCATCTGCTGTATCTTCATACCGGCCGCAATGCCGCTGACATATCTACCCTGGTATGCCTCGCCCTTAAAGGTATGATAATTTGAGGGTACGCTGACATTATTCATATCCATATACGAAACCTGACAAAACTCTGTTTCCGGATACTCGGGGGCAAGCTCGATCACCTTCTTGCTATATCCGTTAAAAAATATGATATCGCAGCCTTCATTCGCAAGATTACGAAGAGGCTCTTCCATCTCATCATCAAGGACATTGCTGCAGGTCACTATCTCAACCCTGTCGCCGTATTTTAATTCCACAGCATCCTTTGCAAGTGAAAAATTATAGGTATATGATGTGCTCTCATCATTATCATAAATAAAACCGACCTTAAGATGGTCCCTGTGCCCCGACATATTCAGATATTCAAAGCAGCCGATAAATACAGCCGTGATGATAAGACATGTAAGAAAAGTTATCGTATATATCCGTTTCATACCTTATCTCCTTCCTTATCATTGTCCCGAGAGGCCTTATCCTCTCCATGCATGGTTGCCTCCTGAATCTTCCGGTCTTCTTCCACCCTTCGTTTAAGCTCCTCCTGGCCGGCAGGATCTGCCTGCTGTATCTCGGCTCTTTTTTGTGCATAGATCTCTTCAAGATTTATCACGCCCTTATCTATAAGACGCAGAAAAGCGTCAAGGGCATCGGGATCAAACTGGGTTCCTCTGCCTCTCTTCATCTCGTTCATTACATAATCCGTGTCCATATGATTACGGTATACACGATTGGAGGTCATGGCATCAAAACAGTCCGCAACACTTATTATACGGCCAAAAAGCGGTATCTCATCACCCTTAAGCCCGTCGGGGTATCCCTTACCGTCATATCTTTCATGATGATATCTTGTTCCCTCCTCTACATGCTCCACCAGAGTAAAGTCCTTTAATATCTCGGCTCCCCTGACGGCATGTGATTTCATCTGTTTATATTCCTCATCGGTCAGCCTGCCTACCTTATTAAGTACGCTGTCCGGAACGCCGATCTTTCCGATGTCATGCATCTGCGCGGCTTTTTTCAGATTTGAGATGTCCTTTTTCCTTCTCCACCACTTAAAGCAATGCATCTCCTCGGCTATGAGCGCCGAATATTCGGCTACCCTTACCGAATGCTGGTGAGTACGGACATCCTTGGCATCGACCGCATTTGCAATGGCCATGACTGTCTCATTTGCCATGTTGATCTTGATCTGCTGGGCATTTATCCTTCTCTGTACCACAAGCCATGTAAACCATATACTGAAGAGTGCCAGCAATGTCAGCATATATACAGCAAAAACAGGCTGCTCGTAGAATTCGCCCTCTTTTATCAGTTCAAACTTTCTCTCCTCAAGTATATGCTCACCCGAGCTGTCAAATATTGCCAGATGGAATATATATTCTCCTGCAGGCAGATTGATATAGATGATATTATTAAGATTACTCTGCGGAATGATCGTCCACTGGGAATCATAGCCCTCCATGAAATATCCGACATTAGGCTCCTGAATGGTATAATTCAGTATTTCCGGATACAATTCCACACGGCTGACGCCCTGACCTATGGTAATGGCTCCCATGCGGTTTGACGGCTGTACCACTCCGTCGAGGACAACCGACGCCAGCTGCATTCTGTACAATCTGACATCGCTGTTGTATTTTTCGACATCTATACTGTAAACTCCCGTATCACAGGGAAGCAGTAAATTGCCGTTTCCGTCATAATAATTCCATGAATTGGCGGTAAGGGAGGTTCCGAGACCTCTCCTTGCATCAAGGAGCTCCCATGCCATGTCCCCGTCGTCTACGAGTTCATCTCTCTCCACAACATAAATTCCCGCACTCGACATTACAAATAAAGTATCCTCATCCTTTACCCAGATATCATAATTGTTAAAATACGGAAAATTATTTAGTATCCTGATGCTTCCATCTGTATCCATATAACAAAGGCTGTTGCTGGTAACTATGAATACGCCCTCTGATTTGGGATCCTTTATCGTACGCAGGATGACATTACTGCTAAGGCCGTCCTCGGTCGTCAGCATCCTGGCGATCTCGCCGTCCTTTAATATTGCAATACCGTCACCGTCAGTGCCTGCCAGTATCGTACCGTCACTCATCTCAGTGACTGTGAGGATCATCGAATTAATCACACCCTCCTCATTCTTTATGGTCGTGATGATCTCATGATCCTTTATATAGCTGATACCCGAATCGCCGGCGGCAAGGATAGTACCGTCGGACAGTCCCGTCACGATTCGTGCCCTGTTTCCGAAGCTTCCGTTATCGGCATTGTATTCCCATTTATCACCGTTTTTTGCAATCTCAACAAGTCCGTTTCCGTAGGTACATACCCACAGGTGATCGTCCTTATCCACATACATGCATCTGATGCGCTTATCCTTCAAATCATCTGTCAGATCGTTCTTTATCTCGGTTTTAAGGTCGCTGTCCACGATATCAAGACCTTTATCTGTACCTATATAATAACAATCGTCCCAGAATACAATGGCATTTACGACCTTTCTCTCCAGACCTACCGAGCCGTAGATATCCTTAAACGGGGATTTTGCCATGCGCAGTAATCCGAGTCTCGATGATGTAAACCAGAGATTCCCCTGATAATCGTAGAGCATATTATCAATGGAATTGTTAAAATCATTTGTATTTATCCTGTGGTAACCGCTATTATCAATATATGAAACTCCGCTGTCTGTTGATATAAAAAGCGTTCCGTTGCTTAAATAATTCAGATTGTTTATACATGAGACATCCTCGCATGTCATGACACTCAGTCGCTCGAATTCGTCTCCGGAGATATCATAGCTGTAAATATGATTGGTGGAGGTACCGACCAAAAGAGTCCCGTCAGGTGAAAAGGTACAGCATTTAAAGCGTTCCTCACCCTCCGGAAGGCTGACCGACTGTAAAATATTACCGTTTTTAAGTAAAAACAGACTTCCGTTTGCCCCGATTGCAGCAGCGTGTCCATCAGTATCTGCAGCAATACAATCGGCATAGCTGATCTCATCAAGAGTATTTACAGCCTTAAGTCCGTTGTTCATTACAAGCACCTGCATACTGCCGGTCGTACCCACATAATAAAACCCATCTGATGAGCAGACTATACTCCTGACGGAATTTGATGGCAGTCCGCTGGACTGGTCAAGTACATTGACGACCTCCTCCCTTATCACAATGGATAAACCGCTGTCATTGGTTCCTATCCACATACGGCCTTCCTCATCCACAAACAGGCAGTTTACATTTTTTACCGATTCATAATTATCGATCCATTTAAATTCCCTGCC